>CAJIYV010000087.1 GCA_905181745.1 uncultured Actinomycetes bacterium
TTGCCGTTGCATACATGGCAACTAAGGCAAGATATGAACTGTAAAGCGGATCAATGTTGTTGTTAAGTAGCAGTAAAAGCAGCCACACAATACCTACAATTACTGCGTGCCCAATGATTCGATTCCCGGGGAAGGTGCGCAAATTTTTCACGTTGTTCACACTGACCTCGCTCCGTGGTGGCCAAAGACCCCATCAGGTTTAAGCAAAAGATTCAGCGCAAGCAGCACCAGGGCGACGATGGGCGCATTACCGGAGTCGCTGTAACCCGAAACCAGAGAAATAACCAGCCCAGTACCGATACCGAATGTTACTGCCCCGATCAGCGAATCAAGTCCGCCAATCACGGCGGCCGTAAACGCGAACACCAACAAAATGTCAAAACTATTGGGGGAAATAGTTGATGCGGGGGCAATGAGTACTCCACCGATTGCACCAGTTGCACCAGCGATCGCCCATCCGCTGATCAGCATCCGATTTACGCGAACGCCCGAAAGCCTGGCAACTTCCGGGTTAAAAGCTGATGCCCGCATAGAAAGACCAAGGGAAGTCTTGGTGAAAAGAAGAGTAAGGCCGATGACCAGTGCAGCGGTTGCGCTCAGTACCAAGATGTCATACAGCGAAATTGGCCAAATCCTGCCAGCAAACTCCAGGCCCGCGTTGTCAACTGGCGGAATGAAGCCTTGTGGGTCACCACCCCAGATCATGCCGGCGCCGGCCTGCAGTGCGATCAGCACTCCGAAAGTGGCAATGATCGCGCCCGTTGAATCGCTGTTCTTCACTGGCCGAATTACCAGAAAGAACACAATTACCCCGAGTATTGCGCCAGCACCAATGGCAACGACTAGCGCTAATAGCCAGTTTCCAGTTGATTGCTGGATGGTGAGCGCAACGTAGGTCGTAAACATGGCTTGACCCACCTGTGCAAAGTTGACCATGCGAGTTGAGCGCCACACCAGAACAAGTGCAAGGGCCATAAGTGCAATTACCGCGCCGTTACTGAACCCTCCAAGAAGGTAGTCAATGAAATTGGTCATGACTCAATACCCCAGATATGCATGTCGAAGTTCCTCATCGGAAGAGATCTCGTGAGCGGGCCCTGATTTAACGACCTCGCCCAGGTTAAGCACCACACCTGTCGTTGCCACCCGCAGTGCAGTTACCGCATTCTGTTCAACCAAGAGCACAGCCAAATTAGTCTCTTTGGCAAGCCGGCTTACTAGTTCAAGGATTTGGGTCACGATCAGTGGCGCCAGACCCAATGACGGTTCATCAAGTAACAGGCACTTCGGGTCAGACATGAGGGCCCGCCCGATTGCCAGCTGCTGGCGCTCTCCACCGCTGAGTGTGTCTGCACGCATACTCGCTCGATCGCCAAGGATGGGGAACAAATCAAAGACGAGATTTTTGGATGCCCCGCGATCAGACCTGTCTCGCCACAGTCCACCGAGCCTAAGATTTTCTTCGACCGTGAGTTCAGGGATGGTAGACCGACCTTCCGGCACTAGGGCGAGTCCATTGCGGACGATGTCTTCGGGCTTATTGCCGGCAATCGACCTGCCGTCGAAAAGGACTTGGCCCGATTGAGGTGTCACCAATCCGGCGAGGGCTCGCATCAAGGTTGACTTCCCGGCGCCGTTAGCACCGATAACCGCGGTGACTTCACCGCGAGGAACCGTCAGGTTCATTCCGCTCAGCGCTTTAACTGCCCCGAAGGAGACGCACAGGTCAACCGTTTCCAACATCAGCGTTCCCTCCGTCCTCTCCGAGATAAGCAGCAAGTACTGCGGGGTTCGTGCGAACTTGTGCAGGTGTGCCGGAAGCGATGACCTTGCCTGCATCAAGAACCCAAATGAGGTCGCACACTTCCATGACCAGTTCCATGTGATGCTCGACAAGCAAAACCGTTCGCTCTGGCGTCCAGCTTCTGATCATGCGGCCAAGCTCGGCCATGTCACCTGCACTGATGCCACCTGCAGGTTCATCGAGGAGGAGAACTTTGGGGTCCGAGATCAAGCTGCGCGCAATCGCAACCCGCTTTTGAACAGGGTACGGCAATTCGCTCGGGTACCGATCTGCGGAATCTGCAATTCCAAATTCGCCCATAATCTCCATTGCCTGCGCACGGAGCTTATTTTGCGCTGAGTCGGCCCATGGTGCACCCAGTGAATCGGCAACAATTCCACTTTTCACCCCGGCCGACCCGCCAAGCATGACATTTTCCAATGCGGTGAGTGATTCGAAAAGTCCCACGCCTTGCAGTGTGCGCGAGATACCGAGTTTGGTCAGGTGATGGGTTTTAATGTGCTTCAGTTTTTTGCCATCAAATCTGACAATGCCTTGATCGGGCGTGAGGAAGCCACTCATCACGTTAAACACGGTGGTCTTGCCGGCGCCATTAGGGCCGATCAAGCCGGTGACTGCGCCTTCGGGTGCACCGATACTGACTTCATCGAGAATCTTGAGTCCACTCAGCGTGATGCTGACGTTTTCAACGGCAAGCAATGGATGCGTTAATGGCAGAACGTACTTCACGTAAGCTACGCATCCTTCCTGTGAGCCAACGAAGGCCCTGAACGAGTATATTAACGCGCAAGTGTGTATTTAAATCCCACATTGGTCAATGCGAATCGTAATTGTTTTTGGAATACTGCAGAAGGACACTAAAAAGTCCGCGCACCAGCAGATGCGCGGACTTTTGTTAAAGTGCTGTAACGCTATTCCTCTTCGGTGAGAAGTGAGCGAGTCCGGCTGGGGTCAATCTGAACTCCAGGGCCCATGGTCGAGGAAACGGTGGCTTTCTTAATGTAGCGACCTTTTGACGACGATGGCTTCAAGCGAAGGATTTCGTCGAGCGCTGCGCCATAGTTCTCCACGAGTTGCTCGGGGGTGAAGGAAGACTTTCCGATTGGGAACTGCAGATTGGAGTGCTTATCAACTCGGAATTCAATCTTTCCGCCCTTAATGTCACCCACCGCCTTTGCCACGTTCATCGTGACCGTTCCCGTCTTTGGGTTTGGCATGAGGCCACGTGGACCCAGTACCTTGCCCAGGGTTCCGACCTTGCCCATGAGGTCAGGCGTACACACCGCTGAATCAAAATCGGTCCAGCCGCCAGCCACCTTGGCAATCAGGTCGTCAGAGCCAACAAAGTCTGCACCCGCTGCGCGGGCTTCTTCAGCCTTTTCGCCGTTTGCAAAAACCAGCACTCGGGCAGTCTTACCGGTGCCGTGTGGCAGGTTGACGGTGCCGCGAACAAGCTGATCGGCCTTGCGCGGGTCTACGCCTAGACGCATGGAAACTTCAACCGATGAATCAAATTTGGTTGCCGTGGTTTCTTTGACTAGCCGAGCCGCCTCAATCGGTGAGTAGAGGTTGTCTACTTCAATTTTTTCGGCTGCTGCTAAATATGCCTTACTGCGCTTCATATCTGCTCCTTTAACTTGTGCAGGAATTTCCTACGTGCAGGCTGTGGTGTGCGAGCCGCGCTGGCTCTCCCACGTCTTGCTGGACTTACTGATCTCACTTGCTTACTAATTACGCAGAAACGGTGATTCCCATTTGGCGTGCGGTGCCCTCAATGATTTTCACTGCTGCATCGACGTCATTGGCATTGAGGTCTGGCATCTTCGTTTCAGCGATTTCACGAACTTGCGCTTTACTGATACTTCCAGCCTTAACGGACTGCGGTGTTCCTGAACCCTTTTCAAGGCCAGCAGCCTTCAGAATCATGCGTGACGCTGGTGGGGTCTTGAGGATGAAGTCGAATGAACGGTCTTCATAGACCGTAATCTCAACGGGGACAATATTGCCCTTTTGCGCTTCTGTTGCGGCGTTGTATGCCTTGCAGAAGTCCATGATGTTCACACCGTGCTGGCCCAGTGCAGGTCCAACGGGTGGTGCTGGGTTCGCTGCGCCAGCTGGGATCTGAAGTTTGATCAATCCGGTGACTTTTTTCTTCTTCGGTGCCATTGTGTTTCCTTCTTGTGTGTGGGGACTTACCGTGTAGGGACTTAAATTAAATTAGTTGTTAGCGTCAATCTGACTGAAGGCCAGCTCAACAGGGGTTTCGCGTCCAAAGATCTCGACCAAGCCGGTCACCTTTTGCGCCTCGAGGTTGATCTCAGAAATAATTGCATGCAGCGTGGCGAATGGGCCGTCAACAACGGTAACCGAATCTCCCACACTGAAATCAACGCTAATGGGAGCGGCTGTTGCCAGTGCACCGCCGCCCTTGCCTCCCGCCGCTCCAGGCACGATCTTCTTTTCAGGCTCTGGTGCGAGGATGGCGATTACTTCATCGAGTGAAAGTGGGGCGGGCGTGTGGCCGTGGCCCACGAATCCAGTGACTCCAGGGGTGTGGCGAACTACGCCCCATGATTCATCTGTGAGATCCATTCGTACCAGTACGTAGCCCGGGAATTTATTTCGGCGAATTTGCTTGCGCATTCCACCCTTGATTTCGGTAACTTCTTCCATGGGAACTTCGACCTGGAAAATGTAATCTTCCATGTTCAAAGTCTGGCTACGTGCCTCCAAGTTTCCCTTGACCTTGTTTTCATAGCCAGCGTAACTATGTATTACATACCAGTCACCGGGAGCAGCTCGCATCGAGATTTTGAATTCTTCGACTAAGTCTTCTTCGGCGTCGGTTTCGTCGGCTTGCGTTTGCGCCACAATTTCCTCGGCCTCGGCCGCAACCACTGCCTCGGCTTCCTGGGCGTCTAGAACGGTTTCGTCAGCGACTACGTCAGCAACCACTTCAGCGACCACTTCAGGCACGACTGCCTCAACCACTTCTTCACTAGCGGGTGCGTCAGGGGCAAATGGATCCGCAGGGATCGGTTCATTCACATCAGACACATTCTCTTCAGACACGAGTCGCTTACTCCTTTAGATACTTATGGCAATGAGTGAAGTCTTATTGCATCGTCGGGGCTACCCGAAAATGAATAACACTCCTCTGGTGAAAACAAAGTCGTATACAGCAATTATTCCGGCCATGAGTAGTACGAAAAAGACAACGACGATTGTGTAGTTGATCAGTTCTTTTCGTGTCGGCCAAATGACTTTGCGAAGTTCAACCACAACTTGTCGAATAAATAAAGCCAAGCGCGAGAAAATATTCTTCTTTTCGTCGCGCGAGCCTCCGCTTTCGCCCTTGGGCTTAGCGTCGGTGTCCACCATGTCTTCTCCACTCACACTTTGGTCGGTCTTTACTGCTGTCGTCGTACCGTCGTACTTTTTCGTCGTACTACGTCCCGGCTTTCACCGGTTCGCAGGGCTGGAGGGACTTGAACCCCCAACCCCCGGTTTTGGAGACCGGTGCTCTACCAGTTGAGCTACAACCCTTTAGTAGGCATGCTTACGCAAAGACCTACCGCGGGGCGCGAGTCTACGGTCTGACCCACCCCTCACACATGGGCGGGTCTATCTGGCTCGAGGTTCCCCTGACATTATTGTCACATGGCGACCCATTCCACCCGAGTGAACCCCTCAGCGCGCAATCGAGTCTCTACCCGGATCGGCGCGATCGCCGAATCTGCAACCCTAGCCGTTGACGCCAAGGCCAAGGCCCTGATTGCAGCCGGGCGTCCGGTTATCGGTTTTGGAGCGGGTGAGCCTGATTTCCCGACCCCGGATTACATCGTCGAAGCAGCGGTCGCCGCTTGTCGCGAGCCCAAATGGCACCGATATACCCCGGCTGGTGGGCTCCCCGCCCTCAAAGAAGCCATTGTCGCTAAGACCGCTCGCGACTCAGGATACGAAGTGGCATCCAGCCAGATTCTGGTAACAAACGGTGGGAAGCAGGCCCTTTACAACGCATTTGCCACGCTACTTGATCCCGGTGACGAAGTAATTTTGCCCGCTCCGTACTGGACGACCTACCCCGAATCGATCATGTTGGCCGGAGGAAAGCCCGTCATCGTCCTGACCGACGAGACAAGTGGGTACCGGGCATCGATCGAACAGCTGGAAGCGGCAATCACCCCGGCGACCAAGGCGCTTGTCTTTGTATCGCCCTCAAACCCCACTGGAGCGGTGTACTCCCCGGAAATGGTCAAAGCAATTGGCGAATGGGCCTTAGCAAAAGGCATCTGGGTCATTACCGATGAAATATACGAACATCTGGTTTACGGGGATGCTGTCTTTTCCTCCATCCCAACCCTGGTTCCCGAGCTCGCGGATCGTTGTGTCGTTATTAACGGTGTCGCTAAAACATATGCAATGACCGGCTGGCGGGTTGGCTGGATGATCGCCCCGCCAGATGTCACTAAGGCCGCGACAAACCTGCAATCTCACGCAACATCAAATGTCGCAAATACTTCCCAAATCGCGGCCCTCGCGGCGGTGAGTGGCAACCTCGATGCGGTTGATCACATGCGGGTTGCCTTTGATCGTCGACGCACCCTCATTGTTGACCTGCTCAATGGGATTCCTGGAGTGAGTTGCCCATTACCCGAAGGCGCTTTCTACGCATACGCGTCCGTTGTGGGGCTACTGGGCAAATCCATTGATGGCACAGTTGCGAATTCATCAAGTGAACTTGCGGCTATTATTCTGGAAAAGGCTGAAGTCGCAGTCGTCCCGGGCGAAGCTTTCGGAACACCAGGGTTTTTCCGACTGTCCTATGCAACCTCGGACGAAAAAATCACCGAAGGGCTTGCTCGGATGCATAAGTTGCTTGCCAGTGCCACCGCTTAAACGCGCGTGAGTTGATCCAGCTCACAATTGATTAACACTGGCTCGACCATAAGTTCAATACCAAACGAATTGAATACCTGTTGTCGAATGTAACTTGCAAGTTCGATTACCTCACGTGAACTCCCAGAATCGGCGTTCGCGATAGCCAAAGTGTGATTGCGCGAAACCCGAATCCTCGAATCCCTATCGGCTAGGCCGAATCCCTTAGTGATTCCAGATTTCTCAATCAACCAGGCAGCGCTCAGTTTTACACTCGTGCCTGCCAGCGGATTACTTTCCGTCAATGAGTACGTCGGACATCCCTGTGGTGCGTTCACGTGAAGAACAGTTGGATTGATGAAAAAAGACCCGGTGCTATTGGAATCAGCGTCTGCCGAATCCAGCACCATGCTCTTCATTTCCCTTAATCGCAGAACTTGATCGCGCACCTCTACCGCATGAGCAACTGTCTCGATCTCTTGATTCATGACACCTGCAAGTTGTTCATATCTGATGGGAATCTCCAGCGACCGGGTGATTTGTAAAGTCACCGAGAGCACAACGTATCTGCTCGGATTTTTTTTGAGAGCACTATCGCGGTACTCAAATCTGCACTCCGCTACCGACAAATTTCGTAGAACATTGTCCTGTCTGTCCCATACACTGACCTGATCGATGAACTCGGCAAGTTCAACGCCGTAGGCTCCAATATTCTGAATGGGGGTTGCTCCCATTGAGCCAGGGATACCCGATAACGGAGCAAGGCCGCCAAATCCTAAGTCAATGGCATGGCTCACAAATGCATCCCAGTTTTCACCGGCGGCGACCGTGACCGAACCCTCATCCCACTCGATGCCCATTACGGCTATCACGATTACGGTTCCTGGGAAGTCCTGATCGGTACAGACTACGTTGCTGCCTCCACCCAAAATCAGTAGCCGCTCACCTCGTTGATCAATGTTGCGCACAAGATCGATCAATTCTTGATCTGTCGTGACGCGCACAATCAGCTGCGCTCCTCCACCCACATGCAATGTCGTGTGATCGCGCAATGTTCCGGCAAGCACCTCAATTGCCATGGGCGTCCCCTTGATGCAAAATTTCTGGCGACTTGCGGAATTTTTGGAGAAGTCGATCGTAGGTCTTCTTGCTCTGCTTATCACGATAGGAAGGTTCACTGTCGTGATAGCCATGGTGGCGCTCCTGCCGCAACGGCAGCTCACCTTCAGGAATTACAACCTTGTGCCCAGCGGCCCGGATCGCAAGAGACCATTCCATGTCCGCATTTCGGTAGAACTTCGCTTTTGGATCTGGGCCAATTTCCCTAGCCACGCTCCCACGAACCACCATGAAGTAACCCAATACCGCGTCTACATCTCCCGCCGTTGCAGAACCAAATTCACGCCAATCTTGACTCACGTCAACATTAACTCCACGCCAACCAGAAAGTGCGACCTTAGGATCTTGGAAAGCATCAAGAATCGGGGTGAGTGCCTCACCTTCCCAGATCGTTGACAAGTCCATCACCGCGAAGAAGTCACTCGACGTAATGGCGACTGCCGCGTTAACTACACTTGCCCAACCCAACTCGGCCAATGTGTGAGCGAAGTGGAACTCGACAAGGTCAGGGTGATTCTTTGCTAGTTCATGAACGACCACACCCGCGCCGTCAACATTGCCGCAGTCAAATACCAGGACCTTGACCCCGATTGGAACGTGTTCCAGAAGAGCAATCAAAGACATGCGGGTGTCTTCTGGCCAACCGTCGACGATTACGAGCACCACGGCTGTACCGGAAATCGATTCTGCGTATTGGTCAACCAGCGCACCAAGGTGCGCTGTGATCCCAAACGGTGGAGCCTGCGTCAACGAATAGCCCTCGGGCGTGTCCTTGATAAGCCAACCCGCCACCGCGATCTCATCTCGCAGTTGATCAGATCGAACAAAGTCTTTATTGACGCGAGCAAGGCCGCGCTCTTCTGCCAGAGCCGTAACCTGATCGGGGATTGTCATGGCTTCAGTGTGACAGTGACAACTGTTTTTGCAAGTACGGTCACGTCGTTGTGAATGGCCAAAATTGAGATTACTGCTTGGTTGTTCTCCAGTAATTCGGTAATTTTTGCGGTGACTTTAATAGTGGCGCCCTCGTCAGAGTCCGGAACCGGAATTGGACGGGTGAAGCGGGCCGAGTACGAAGTTATTTTTCCGGGGTCACCCAGCCAATCCGTGACAACGCGAATCACGGTGCCCATGGTGAGCATTCCATGTGCGATCACTGACGGCAATCCGACTTCCGTTGCGACCCGCTCATTCCAGTGGATGACGTTGAAATCTCCCGATGCACCCGCGTATTTAATCAGGTCGACTCGCGTAAAAACAAATTCCTGAGCAGGCAATTCCAGTCCGACATGGAGATCCAAATAGGAGATGAGGGTCACGTGGGCTCCTCTACTCCACGAGAAACCAGTAGCGAGTACACGGTCGATACCAACTCACCACTAGTGGAGTGCACTTGGGCTTTCACCATGATCATGTCATTACCGGCAGCAGATCGAATCGAATCAACGCTTACCGAGCTTGTGAGTTGATCTCCCGCGAAAATCGGGCGCTGATGGACGAATTTTTGCTCACCATGAACAACCCGGGTGTAGTCCAATGCGAGCTCAGGATCAAGTACCACCTGTTCGCCAGCCTTCATGGTGAACACAACCGCAAAAGTGGGTGGCGCAATTAAATCAGGGTAGCCCAGCGCACGCGCCGCGTCCACCTCGAAATAGCAAGAGGCGGTGTCACCAAGCGCTGTTGCAAACTCGCGAATTTTTTCCCGTCCAACGAAGTAGACCGGCGTTGGCGGGTAGGTGCGGCCAATAAACTCTGGGTTGATAGCCACGTTAAAAAGTTAGCGGGTTTCCTTGTGCAAGGTGTGCGTCTTGCACTTTACGCAAAACTTCTTGACCTCAAGACGGTCAGGATCATTGCGACGGTTCTTCTTTGTAATGTAGTTGCGGTCTTTGCACTCTTCGCATGCCAATGTGATCTTGGGACGGACGTCGCTGGCCTTGCCCACTGCTTTCTCACTTCCCTAAAGCACAATCTCCATGTGCTGGTTTATCTTTGATTTGGTGCCGAGGTCCACATTTCTGCTTCTTTCGTGTACCTATTGTGCCTGATGCCATAAATCTTGTAGCGAGGGCCGGACTTGAACCGGCGACACAGCGATTATGAGCCGCTTGCTCTACCACCTGAGCTACCCCGCCAAGCAAAAAAGGCCCCAGTTGCTTGACCTTTCATCCGAGCCCCTTTACGGAATCGAACCGTAGACCTTCTCCTTACCATGGAGACGCTCTGCCGTCTGAGCTAAAGGGGCGTGAAGCCACGCAAGCGTACACAGTGGC
>CAJIYV010000088.1 GCA_905181745.1 uncultured Actinomycetes bacterium
GCGACCAGTCTTTTCTTCCATTTTTATGGGCAGATAGCCGTATTCACTGAGGTCATAAGGGCTCGCTTGCATGTCCAGCGTTCGTGCATCTCGCGCCAGTTCAAAACTGTCGAGGACCAAAGCACCGGGAAGCATTGGTTGAAACCACATACAGTGCTTATAAAGATCCATATTTGCGTGCAGACAGCCCGGCTGCTCGACTTCTTTTTGATTCTCGCGGGTGGGAATAATGCTTAGTTGATTCGCGTTCTGTGGTGCTGCCCCTTCGGTGAAGAATCTGAATGCATCAATATGGGTGCAACGTAGCCCGACTTCGTCAACGAGCGAATTAACCTGCTGTTGGCTCACCCGCAATGGGTCCGCATGTCGTATCTGTTGTCGATCAATCTGGTACACCATTGCCCATTCATGTAACCCAAAACAGTTGAATACTTCTTCTCGTGATTGCGTCTTGATCAAAAGTTCAAGTGCTGACTCAATCCTATTCCGGTGCTTGTCACGATATGCAGTGTCTAGTTCAGATTGACCATCAGCGGAAACATAATTTGGGAAATCAAATTCGTGGTCGGCATCCACTTCCAATGTCACCCCAGTCCCGGGAAACCATGTCTCCAACTTCGTTGGCGTGTAGGGGTAGTACTCGAACATGAAGTCAGCAACGGGCTCTCGAGTGCCCAATTTTCTGCGCTCACGCCTACCACCTGTCAGAGCACTCGCACGGGCTTTATGTGCAGCTTGATCTTCGCGCCATTGTGATATCGAGAGCACGGAGTTCATGGTGAGACATTTTGCCAGTACCCTGTACGGGTGGTTGATCCCAGTGCCCTACATCTGGCAATTGCTGCATTTTTTGCACCTTTGCAAAATCAAGCCTTTATTTCAACAGTAGAAATTTGCGAGTACGACCAGGTCATGATTGGTTTCTCCGATCGCGCCCCACAGGACCTGGGTGAGAAAATGGCGCAGGAACTGTCTGAAATACCGGCCACGTTGATGCACTCGGGTCTCACCCTCGACCTGTCTTCACTCAACTCACGCGCGCAGATCCGCGCGGTGGGGTCACAGGTAGAAGAAATTCTGATTGCGACCGGGTCAACCGCTACCAGTCTTGCAAAGCCTGTGACAACCGGTCCCGCGAAGTTAGACCAACGGGACCGCGAATTTCTCGACAATGTCCCGCCGCATCATGGTGTGTGATCGAAGAAACGTACTGCGATTATCGGGAGTTGATCACGAGTGAAATTTGAGTGGAGCTTTCTGCAGCCAGTGCGGCGCTTTGCCATTTCTCAACACTGACCAAAATGACAGTCGAAGTAGGGGACCCAAAACCTGAGGAATCGGGCAGATCCAGCACAGCAGCATTAGTTGCAATAACTGTGGGAACACCCGATTCGCTGGGAACTACCAGATCAATGTTGTCGCCCACCCGAACCGAACGTGCGATTGCAGCGGACCGAAGTGTGACCGGAACCGCAACGGAGCCCTTGGGCAAGCTCGCAACAATCTCGTTGGGCCCACTCGCCGGAGCCGGTGCGGTCATCGAACCAAAAACGAGCAAAACGGCGAGTGCTGCCGAGGCGGAACCAAGAATGCGGCGATGTCGATTAAATTGGGTTCGAATTCGAAGGATTACATTTCCCTGCATGCTACGAATGTAGGTGCGAAAGCCAGCCACGTCCAATAGATATCCACAGGCTTTACGAAGTGCTGCCGGAACCCGAACTTGACTCAGTTTTTTTGGGTGCTGATTTCTCAGGCGCTGGTGTCACTGCAGGTGTGGTCTCTGTTTTTGGTGTTGAGGTGGGAGCGGAGCTATCGGTTGACCGTGAGTCTGTGCGGTAAAATCCGGAACCTTTAAACATCACGCCCACTCCGCTGAACTGCTTGCGTAATGATTCTTTTCCACAGGCAGGACAAGTGGTCAAGGTCGCCTCCACCATAGATTGAACGATCTCGTGATTGGTATCGCATTCTTTACACGAATACTCGTAGGTGGGCACGCAATCCTCCAGTTGTCCGATCAGTCGGGAAGTTAGCACTCACCCATCCTGAGTGCCAATTGTGCCCTAAGCCTGGTTGGTATGGCTAATGCAGGGCACCCGCGCTCTAGAGTTGAGGTCATGCGCGAAGCAAGCCGACTGGCGGTAATCGGTGTCGGCGGCGTACTGGGTGCACTGAGCCGGGCCGGGGTTTCCCAAATTTTTGGTCAGGATCGCCTTGAGTTGGGGGATCAAAGCGCTAACTTCCCATGGGCAACGCTGGCGATTAATGTGACGGGCGCGTTTCTGATTGGGATTCTGGCAGTTGCTCTGATCACCGACAACTCGAGTTACCGTAAACCATTTTTGATCACTGGTTTCCTTGGTGGGTTCACAACATTTTCGGCACTCGCATTGGAAGCTGTGGACCTCTTTGATCGTGGATTATGGTTCACAGCATTGGTGTATCTGATTGTGACAGTCGGCGCTGGATTGCTTGCGGTCAATATTGGTGTTCGAGCCACGCGAAGGGTGGTCAGAACATGAGCACGATTTTGGCGATTTCATTTGGGGCCTTCATTGGCGCCCCACTCCGGGCGCTGGTTGAGCAGTATGCAACCCGAGTACGTAGCCCACTCACCACGCTGCTGTTGATCAACTCACTGGGTTCACTCCTAGCCGGATTCAGTATTGGAGCTTTTTCCGGTGACCTGCGGATTCTTTTGGTGATTGGACTCGCTGGGGCTTTCACGACTTTCTCAGGTTGGGCGCTTGCATTCACCATCTATGCGGATGCGTTGACGCAGGCGAGACTCACTTATTCGGTGAGATTCGTGCGACTAGGTGTAGCTGTCATCTTCGCGACTGTTGTCCCCGGTTTGGCCGCTTGGGGTGGCTGGCTCATCAGCCAACACAACTAGTCAGGGGTATTAAACCAACGCACGGATAGTTCGGTAACACTCGCATCAACGGGGATGTCATGTGCTTGGGTGGGCACGTCAGGAAGAAATTCGGATTCA
>CAJIYV010000089.1 GCA_905181745.1 uncultured Actinomycetes bacterium
ATCTTTGCACGATCTGCGCCCCATGGCGCGTCCCCCGCCATGGGGACAATAAATTGCAGACACACCCAGATTTCAAGTTTTTTACCAGAAATCGGAGAAAATTGCCCTAAATGTCCGTTTTACGCTTGACGTTTGTGAATCACACCTCTGTAATACAGCCTAGAAAAGGAAAAAGTTGTAGTGAAATTTTGGGTCGAGGAGGAATTCATGGTGGGTGACTCGCAGTTCATTGCGCAGGTCGTCACGCAACCGGCGCCAGGAGCCGTGCTGGGGTTGGTGCCTCTGTCAGAGGCGGAGGAGCTTGCGTGGCAGGAACAGGCTTTGTGCGCGCAGACCGACCCTGAAGCATTCTTCCCGGAAAAAGGCGGTAGTACCCGTGAGGCTAAGAAAGTATGCCTCTCCTGTGAGGTCCGCGTGGATTGCTTGGAATATGCCCTCGAGCAAGATGAACGTTTCGGGATCTGGGGAGGCCTTTCTGAACGGGAGCGCCGTCGCTTGAAAAAACTCGCTGTTTCATAGGTACTTCGGTACAAGCGCGCGTGCGCTCCGGCCGAGGCTCGCCTGCGTCATAGGCTGTCTTAGTGAGTGAAATCGACTTTGAGCCAGAATCGGAGCTGGGCGAGGACCCTCAATGGTTCGACCAAGATGTCAGTTTTCAGTTCGAGGAAGAACCCATCAGCGAACCGCTGGTAGTTCGGTCTCACTTTGTCACCACGGTTCTCGTCTCCCACAACGGAGAGACCTGGTTGCCGGTGGTACTTACTCAGCTGGCTCGCACCACCAGGCCCCCGGAAGTAATTGTTGGAGTCGATGCCCGATCAACAGATACGTCCTTAGAAATTTTGACTCAGAGCTTGGGCGCAGATCGGGTGGTGGCTCTGGCTGAGAACAAGGGTTTTGGGGCGTGTGTCGACGCTGGATTGGGCTTGGTGCCGCGACCGGATTTCCTCGCCGACGCCCGTCCGGCCGACACAATTGAATGGATCTGGCTGTTGCACGACGACTGCGCACCAGACTCCACCGCACTGGAGCAGCTCTTATTGACCGCAGACCGTCACCCCAGCGTTGCCGTACTGGGGCCAAAGATTCTCGGTTGGCATGACCGCAGGGTCCTACTGGAAGTGGGCGTGGGCATTACCTCGGACGGTCGGCGGGTAACCGGGCTTGAACATGGTGAGCTTGACCAAGGTCAACATGATGGTGATCGTGATGTGTTGGCGGTCAGTTCCGCCGGGATGCTCGTCAGGCGCGATATTTTCGATGCCCTAGGGGGTTTTGATCCGGAGCTGCCGCTTTTTCGCGATGATTTAGATTTGTGCTGGCGGGCCCACCGCATGGGTGAGCGCGTGATCGTTGCTACAGGTTCACAGGTGCACCACCGTGAAGCGTCCAGAAACGGACGAGGGTTTGACAATCCAAGCCATCTGGGAATCTCACGTCTGCTTCGTGCAGATCGGGAAGCCGCAGTTCACGTTCTACTTGCCCATTCCACTGGCATTGCCGCAGTATTGCTTGGCCTGCGCTTATTCTTGGGCAGCGCGATCCGCTCGTTGGGGTATTTGTTGGGCAAAGATGCCAGTGCTGCCGGAGCCGAAATCGGTGCAGTCGGATCTGTAATCCTTCATCCATCGCGGTTGCGTCGTTCTCGCACACTTGTTGCCGCGACATCGACCGAACCTGCCTCAGTCGTTCGACACCTACGACCCAGTACGTGGGAGCAGGTCCGCTCTCTGGGAGAGGCTGTGGCCGGACTTGCCACAACAAGTGGATCAACAACCAACACGCTCAGCGCTCTTGATTCAGGTCCGGTTGATGAAGACGCGTCCCACCTGGAGGAATCCTCTGTCGGGCTAGTTAAAAGGGTGCTTCGCAAGCCCAGTGTGGTGGTAATTGTGCTGCTGACACTCATTGCCGTCACGGCAACCCGATCATTATGGCTTGGCGAAGGAGTAGTCCAAGGTGGGGCACTTTTGCCAAGTCCGTGGGGGGCATCGGATCTATGGAACTTCTACCTCCAAGGTTGGCACAATGTTGGCCCAGGCTCGGTAAGCGATTCACCGCCGTACATCGCAGTGATAGCAATCCTGTCAACAATCACATTGGGCAAAGCCACCCTCGTGGTGAATTTCATGTTGCTATTGGCAATACCGTTGGCCGGCTGGGCCGCTTACTTTGCGTCGCGGGATCTCATCCCGAGCACGGCGATTCGTGTCTGGGGTGCAGCAACCTACGCGCTTTTGCCAGCTATGACGGGTGCACTTGCGCAGGGTCGACTGGGAACCAGCTTTGCAGCATTTATTTTGCCGTTCGCGCTGCGTTCGGGGGTTCGCATGTTTACTCCCGGCTCAACGAGAAGGCGCGCGGCAGGCACGGCATTGCTTTTTGGCTTGCTCCTCGCATTCGCTCCAATGCTGTGGCTCATTTTGCTGATTTGTGCGGTTTTGGTACTTGTCTTTATCCGCCAAACCAAAGAAGCAGTGATCAAAGCGGCAATTACATTTAGCGCCTCATTTGCAGCCCTCGTTCCTTGGAGCTTCTCACTGGTACTTAATCCGGTGCAGTTTTTCTTTGAGCCGGGCTTGAACTCTGCAGCTCTCACCGACCCAGATATTTCAATGGTAGATATTTTCCTGCTTCACCCCGGTGGCCCAGGGATGTCTCCGAATTTTATTACGATGGGGATTGTTCTTGCAGCTGTGCTCGCTCTGGTGCGCACTGATCGACGTTCGGTAACTTTTCTTTTGATCATTGCTGCGTGGGTGGGAATATTATTTGCTTTTGTCCAAGTTGTTTTTCTGTTCACCCCTGTCGGCGCGACGACACAAATGCGCACTTGGCCTGGCCCGGCCACGTTGTTTATTGGGCTGATGCTGATTGCTGCAGCGGCATTGGGCGCGCAGGGGCTACGCACCCGATTCATCAGGCAAAGTTTCAGCCTTGGCCAGCCAATCGCGGTGATCGCTGTTCTTGCGGCGCTCTTCGCGCCATTACTGTCACTTTTGTGGCTTGTTCCTGCTGGTACCAGCATGCTAGCCCGCAATTCGCCTGCGACTGTGCCGGCGTTTGTTGCCGCGGATGCATTCGGCCCACAAGCGCCACGAACACTCATACTCACGCAGCTGCCAGCCGGAAACATCGAATACACATTGATTAATGGGGACGGCTTACGTTTAGGCGACGCGGACACACCACCGGATTCGCAGGTGTGGCGCACAATCGATCCGTATGTTGCAGCGATGGCCTCGGGGCGCGGTGGCGACGAAGTTGCAGCGTTGGGAGGCTACGGAGTCCGCTATGTGTCACTTGCTCCAGGATCGTCAACGGAAATCGTGCCAATACTCGATGCTGAGCCCGGTTTGCGTCGGCTATCTAACTCCGACGGCGAGGTGCTGTGGCGTGTATCCGGTGTCACTTCGCGCGCCCGAATTACCGATGGAGATATCCAGTCACCGGTGGGCATCACATCGCCGAAAAACCTGGGCACGGAACCGTACATTGAGCAAATATTGCCCGACGGCACAGGCACCCGTGTGCTCTATATCGGGGCAGGCGCTGACTCCCGTTGGAATGCTGGCGATCTGGAATCGGTGACGACTGAAGGCTTATTGGACTGGTCGGCAACATTTGAAATCCCCTCGGGAAGCCCGGAGGTTCGAGTTGTGTTTGACAACTCGTCACGTCAATTGTGGTTGCTCGCCCAACTATTCGTTGTGCTCTCACTTATCGTGATTGCATTGCCGTCCCGCAAACGAATGAAAGTTGACCCTGACCTTGATATTTCGCCAGAGATCGCACATGTAAATGAAAACCCGCAACCTACCCAAGGGCGGGATTCACGTGGCTAATATCGATTCAACTTTCTTGTCCTCACGGTTCTTCGCGCCCGTTGCGGTCGTAGCTGCCGCTGCACTTGTCATCGGAATTTCCGGGCTCGTCCAAGTCGAGAAACCAAGAGCTTCAGAGGGCGCTGTCACAATTGAACCAATCGGCTCGTCTGTGCTGCTGTGCCCAGAACCTGGCACCGGTGGTGACCTCGGTGTTCGAGTGACCGCCGCCGTTGTACCCGGTCAACTGGGCCAAGACTCTGGGCCGGGCTCGGCTGGCATCGAAACCCTTCCTGGCAAAGAATCGGCGAGTTCGCCAATAAAAGTGCCGGGGGAACAGGGCCAAATCGAGGCATTCGGTGACCGACTTCCAGCAATCCGCGCTTACGGTGAAGGCTCATTGGCACCGGGACTAGTCGCTAACCAGTGGGGCCGTGACCCCAGTGGTCGAGGTCGAGGCATGGCTAGCACTGCGTGTGCACCGGCAGCGTCGGAGTTTTGGTTTGTCGGCGGCGGCGCAATTGCAGGACGTAAAACCCGCGTTCTTTTGGTAAATCCCGATGACACCGCGGCGCTCGTCGACGTAATCATTCATGGCCCCGATGGAATTATTGATGCCCCGGCCGGCCGAGGCTTAGTCGTTCCTCCGCTTGATCGGGTAACGGTGCAGCTTGATGTGCTCGCCCCAGGAGTTCGCGCGGTAGCCTTACACGTACTCGCACGTACGGGCCGTATCGGAGCGTCAGTAAATGACGAGCAACGATCCGGTTTACAGTCCGTGGGGACCGACTGGGTTCCACAGGCAGCTTTACCGGCAACGAAGGTGTATGTGCCCGGTGTGATTAATGGGTTAGGTGCACGCGTTTTGTCGATCGTTTCCACATCGGAAAACGATGCAAACGTGACCTTGCGCGTGATTTCGCCTGAGGGCACATTCGAACCGGCGGGGAGCAACGTGTTTACGGTTACCTCAGGCGCGGTTGTAACAACGGATATGACGCCTGATTTGCCGCAAACGCCCGATGGTTCTTTACCCGTGACACTTGAGTTGACTTCGGATCAACCAATTGTGGTGGGCATGCGGCAGTTTTTTGGTGAGAAGCGAGTCCAAAATGAAACGGCATTTAGTGCTGGAGCGCAACCGATTACTGGGCCGGCAGCCGTTTCGGGATTGCCGGTCCGAGATGCAACAGATGTTCGCTTGGCAATCAGCGCACCAGAAGGTGACGTGGAAGTGGATATCGTGCTACTTCCATTCCGTGGTGGAAAAAGTGTCGGCGAACCAACGGCACCGAGACGGATAAAAGTTACCGGGGGCCAACTGCGAAACGTCAAGTTAAATCCGCCTACTGACATTGATTGGTACACCGCGATCGTTACCACAGTGCAGGGATCGGGCCCGGTCTTGCTCGCGCATCGAGTCAGGGAGAAATCGCGTTATGGTGATTTGATGACCGGTTATCCATGGAGCCCATTACGCATCGAGGTTTCAGTCCCTAGTGCTGCGCAGAATGAAGCCGTCGTTGTGCGGCGCGCCGCCACAAGTTAGTCCTCAACTGCTACTACCCTGCGTTGGGTGAGTAGACGCCGTTGCTCCAAGCCGTCCTGTAGCGGTACTGGGGTGTCCACATTGACTTATGTCTATGCCGATTCAACCGCGGTACTTGGTCCGTTAGCAACCTATGCTGAACCGCACTGCTACGACCTTTGTTCAATGCATAGTGAGCGACTAACGGCCCCCCGTGGCTGGGAGATTGTTCGCATTGCCCCGGATCCTGATTCCTTAAAGCCATCTTCTGATGACCTTGAAGCCCTCGCCAATGCTGTGCGTGAAGCTGCCCGGCCCCGGTACCTTGAGCGCGAAGCTGCTGCGGCCGCATCGGGCGACGCCATTGAGGTTGCTCGTCGCGGTCATTTGCGGGTTCTTGCCACGCCCGAGTCGTAACCTACGGGCAGTAATTTTCGGCAGCTCAGCGGTAACCGATAGGTTTATCTAGTGAGTTCACTTAGTGGGCGCGACCTCAGCGTAATTATAAAGGCGTATGACGTCCGTGGCACCTACCCAGATCAGTTAGATGAGGACTTGGCCCACGCTGTGGGAACTGCATTTGTCCAAGTCCTCGGCGTGCGAGCATCTGACGGGGGAGCTGGCGCAGTAGTCGTGGGCCATGACATGCGTCCATCAGGGCCCTCGTTGGTTTCCTCATTTGCCCAAGGGGTTCGAGAAGCTGGCTGCGATGTCATTGAAATTGGATTGGCCAGTACTGACGGTTTGTATTTTGCATCGGGGAGTCTGGACCTGCCAGGTGCGATGTTCACGGCAAGTCACAACCCAGCGCAATACAACGGAATCAAGTTGTGTCGAGCTGGAGCGGCTCCAGTCGGTCAAGATTCGGGCTTGCGGGAAATTAGTGAACTAATTTCCCAAGGCATAGCAAGTGCTGACACATACTCTCTGGGCAGCGTGTCCGCCCGCGACGTGCTCCCCGAATATGCCCGCTACCTCCGCGAACTCGTGCCTGTCGAGGCCGGGCGCCACCTCACGGTGGTTGTTGATGCGGGCAACGGCATGGGCGGCTTTACCGTCCCGGCAGTACTGGGCACTGCGGCGGGGCTGCCGGAATTGCCGTTAACAATTATCCCGATGTATTTCGAGCTGGACGGAAGTTTCCCTAACCACGAGGCTAATCCCATTGAACCGGCGAATCTTGTTGACCTGCAAAAAGCTGTGGTTGAGCACCAAGCTGATCTTGGATTGGCCTTCGATGGAGATGCCGACCGCTGCTTTGTTATTGACCACAATGGCGATGCCGTCACCCCCTCTGCGATCACCGCCCTGATTGCCACGCGTGAGTTAGCCCGTCATCCTGGCAGCAACGTGATCCACAACCTCATCACTTCACGAACAGTGCCCGAGGTAGTGGTCGAAAACGGCGGTACGGCTATTCGAACTCGAGTTGGACATTCATTTATTAAAGAAACTATGGCGCACACCAATGCGGTGTTCGGGGGCGAGCATTCCGGCCATTTCTATTTTCGCGATTTCTGGCGGGCTGACTCCGGCATGCTGGCGGCTCTGCATTGCATTGCGGCATTGGGGGAGACGCAGCCCGGAGTAACTTTCGCAAGCCTGATG
>CAJIYV010000090.1 GCA_905181745.1 uncultured Actinomycetes bacterium
TGGCTGAGTCTGGCCCGTACCTTGATGGACACCGCCCTTGAGTTTTTCGACGACGGTAACGGTGGCTTCTTCGATACTGCGCGAGATTCGGAAAAACTGGTTCGTAGGCCGCGTGACTTCGCAGACAATGCGGAACCATCAGGTTGGTTTTCCATGGCGAATCTCCTGGTCCGCTTCAGTGCGCTTGCTCCGAGTGATTTCTTACAATTGAGAATCAGGGCTGAGCAGGCTCTGGGAGTAGTTCCCCAGTTCGCATTGAGATCCCCAAGGGCAGTGGGTTGGGGTCTCGTGGCCATGTGGTCGCTGGCCCAAGGTCCTTGGGAGGTCGCGGTGAGTGGTCCCAAAAGCGCCAAGTTTGCTCGACTGGCACTGCTCTCACCCTTATGCCCGGAAATCCGTTGGGTGCATGGCGAAGCGAACCACGCTCAAGTCTGTAGATTCACGATCTGTGAGCTTCCCACGAGCGATCCCAAGGAATTGGGCCAATTTATTGGCCTAAGACCACATCTGCGAGATCTGATTGCCGCAGAGGAGTAACCTCAGGGGTCGGTAGGACAGCGGTACTGTTCAAGGATGAAAGGGCTGGGTGAAGGTGGGTCTCAAAGATCTCGTCTATGGCGTCTATGAACGTAACCTGGCAGCTCAAGTCCCAGCAGATCGAATTCCACGGCACGTGGGTGTGATCCTTGACGGGAATCGTCGGTGGGCCAACGCTCAAGGCTCATCTTCGGCGCATGGGCATGCGGCCGGCGCCGCAAAGATCGTTGATTTCCTTGGCTGGTGCGACGAGTTAGGGGTTGAAGTTGTCACTCTGTGGCTGCTTTCCACCGATAATTTGAGTCGGCCTGAAGTTGAGCTTGAGAAGCTAATGACGATTATTGAATCAACTGTGAGCAATCTGGTTACCGAAGGTCGTTGGCGGATTCATCCGGTTGGAGCACTTGATCTACTGCCGGCACACACAGCAAGTCTTCTCAAGGAATCAGCCGAAGCAACTGCTGAGATTGATGGATCACTTGTCAACGTTGCGGTGGGATACGGCGGGCGTCGTGAAGTGGTCGACGCAGTGCGGTCCCTACTTGCTGACCATGCAAGTCAGGGAACAAGTCTTGACGAACTGGCCCAACTGATTGACGTTGACCACATTGCTGAACACCTTTACACAAAAGGTCAACCGGATCCTGATCTAGTGATCCGCACATCCGGTGAGCAGCGACTGTCGGGGTTTCTTCTGTGGCAAAGCGCTCACTCGGAGTTTTATTTCTGTGAAGCTTTTTGGCCAGACTTCAGGCGAATTGATTTCCTGCGAGCAGTTCGCGCATACGCGGAACGCAATCGGCGTTTCGGCACGTGAACACGTGCCGCAGAACAGGTGATGAATCCGAATGCGGATTTAACGCTTCGCCGTCCTTATGCCCTGGTTTTGACATTGGTGGCCAATGGGGGCGTCAGTCTTACTGAGCCGATCAAGGGTGTTGAATCTGGCAAGTTCCCAATTGGCTCGTCATCGTGGTGGGCTGGTGCGGGTGCGGTCTCGAGGGATTTTCAGCCAAGGCCTTGGCCGTGCTGGGAACGATTTTTATCATGGTGGGGAGAAACAAGGCCAATGTGATGTCAAGTAGTGGCCGCTACATCGATTCAATCCGCTTTGCTGTTGCTGGCTTGATGGATCGAACGGGTAACTGGACCCCGTAATTGAAATCCGCCATTGCCTCATTTGTTCCACTGAATCGCGGGATATTGGCAACTTTTTGCGCGCCTGTTGTATGCCTGGCTGCCTTTTTGTCGCGGCGGGTCAGCGGTAAATAGTGAGGAATCGGGCTTGGCTTTTAACTATTTGCCTGCTCGACCGGCTCCCGAGAAGTGAACTAGTCGGCTAATCCAGTAGATAGTGATATAGATCACAATATTTACTGGGAGCCGACCCTTGATCTGAATTGTCCACAAGAGCACCCTGTGGCTTAATGGGGTTGGGGGAAAAGGACGAATTGCACAACGTCTCGTGTGAATCTGTGCGTCACCGTTGATGTCACTTGATGAGGGAAGGAAGGTGCGCGTGCGCAAAATAAGAAGTTTTGGCAAAATCGTGGTCCTGCCAACCTTCATTCTGGCCTTAATTCTTCCCACCTCTGCGGCACTGGCCGAAGAAGCGGGACCGGTGCCGACCGCTGAGCCGGCCGTGGTTGATGGGGATGCTGCAATCCCAGTCGGAGATGAAGGCAACGATCCGGCCGCTGATTCCGCGGTGAGTCGTCAGGATCGAATCGCTGCGGAGACCGTACACGCATTTGGCTCCCGCAAATCCAATGACCTAATGGGATATGAACCAAGCCTTTATCAGGGCAAGTGGCATATGCCCAAACGCGAGAAATTACGCAGATGTATCTCCAAAGCTGAATCCCGCCATAATTACAGAGCCGGACGGGGCGGCTTCTACCGCGGCGCCTATCAGTTCTCCCCGGCGCTCTCGCGCGGCGTAACGTGGATGATGCAGCCGGAGGTCAGAAAAGAGATGGGTAAGGACGGATTGCGCCTGATCCAAAAATTACGCGACAAGCCCATGAATAAATGGAATCGCTACTGGCAGGACAGAGCATTCTGGACCATTTGGGCAAAAGGGACGGGTAAGAAACACTGGCCCACAAGAAGAATGTGCTGACAACTGGGTCTGATAAACGCTACTGGGGCGGTCCAACCGCAATATTGGTCGCAATCGGGCGCAGGGTCTCGGCAAAGAAATCATTACCTTTGTCGTCAACCACCACAAAGGCCGGGAAGTCAACAACATGAATCTTCCAGACCGCTTCCATGCCGAGTTCAGGAAAATCGAGGACTTCAACTTTCTTGATGTTGTCCTGGGCCAGCTTTGCTGCCGGGCCACCAATGGAACCTAAGTAAAACCCGCCGTTTTCTTTGCATGCGCGAGTGACTTCTCCACTGCGATTTCCTTTGGCCAACATGACCATTGAGCCCCCCGCCTTTTGGAACTGATCAACATAAGAATCCATACGGCCCGCGGTCGTCGGGCCAAATGATCCAGATGCCATGCCGTCGGGAGTTTTTGCTGGCCCTGCGTAGTACACCGCATGATTTTTGAGATAACTGGGTATCGGTTCCCCACGGTCCAGCATTGCTTTGATCCGGGCGTGTGCCAGATCGCGCGCGACAACGAGTGATCCGGTGAGCGAGACGCGAGTACGAATGGGAAGTTTGCTCAGTTCTTCTCTTATTTGGTTCATGGGCGCGTTGAGATTAATGTGCACCGCGGTGTCATCCAAGTGCGAGTCTTCGATTTCGGGCAAGAAACGAGCTGGTTCTGTCTCAAGTTGCTCAAGGAACACCCCTTCGGGTGTAATTTTTGCTTTCGCTTGTCGGTCAGCCGAGCAGGAAACTGCGATCGCGACCGGGCACGAAGCGCCGTGCCGAGGTAATCGAATAACTCGAACGTCGTGGCAGAAATATTTTCCACCGAACTGGGCTCCAATTCCGAATTCCTGGGTTTGCAGGAAAACCTCATGTTCCATTTCTAGATCGCGGTATCCGTGGCCATCGGGTGAGCCGTGAACGGGAAGTCCATCCAAGTAATGGGCCGATGCGAGCTTCGCGGTTTTAAGAGCGAATTCGGCACTGGTTCCTCCGACGACAATTGCCAGGTGATAGGGCGGGCAGGCAGCAGTTCCGATGGCACGCAGTTTTTCATCGAGAAAAGAAGTGAACTTGGCCGGATTCAATAGAGCCGCGGTCTCTTGATAGAGGAAACTCTTGTTGGCGCTGCCTCCACCTTTAGCCATAAAAAGGAATTCATAGGACTGGTTCTTGTGAGGGTCGGAATACAACTCGATTTGTGCGGGCAGATTGGTACCGGTATTACGTTCCTCCCACATACTTATGGGAGAGAGTTGGGAATAGCGCAGGTTGAGTTCGGCAAATGCATCAAACACCCCGCGTGAAATGTCCGCATTGTCTTGGCCGGCTGTAAGAACGTGCTGGCCGCGTTTGCCCATAATGATCGCGGTCCCAGTGTCTTGGCACATCGGTAGGACACCCCCGGCGGCGATATTTGCATTTTTGAGTAGGTCGAGGGCGACAAAGCGATCATTCGGACTGGATTCAGGGTCATCGAGAATTTTTTTCAGTTGGGCAAGATGATCACTGCGGAGTAAGTGCGAGATGTCCCGCATGGCGGCAAATGTTAGTGCCGTCAGCGCACTGGATTCAATGCGGAGGAACTCGTACTTCCCCAGACGCTCAACACTCACCCCTTCGGTCGTGAGAAGGCGATACTGGGTTGAGTCAGCACCAAGTGGCAACTGGTCGGTGTAGACGAAATCACTCACGGGAACAGCCTAGGCCCGTGGGGGCTGGGGAACTCTCGCAGGCATTGGAATCAACGGTTCACAGTTGAGTGTTCAGAATTGAGTGTTCACAGTTGAATACTGGGAGTTAGGCGCGTAATGGTGCTCGCTTTTGATTTCACGGATTGTCTTGCTCGCGCTGCGCATGACAATCGAATTCGTAGTGGGACCTTGTGGGCTGTATCGAACCCCTTGCAACAGTTCACCGTCAGTAATCCCGGTTGCGCAGAAGAAGTTGTTGTTCCCGGTGACGAGATCTCGAGTACCAAGGATTCTGCTCAGGTCATGCCCAGCGTTAATTGCCTTATCGCGCTCTTGATCATTGGTCGGCCAGAGTTTTCCTTGGATTTCCCCACCGAGGGCGGTCATGGCGCAAGCAGCAATGATCCCTTCGGGCGTTCCGCCAATCCCCATGAGAACGTCAATTCCCGTATCGGGCCGCGCAGCCATCACGGCACCGGCAACGTCACCATCGACTATGAATTTAATGCGGGCACCGGCTTCGCGGATCTCACGAGCGAGACCTTCGTGCCGTGGTCGATCTAATAGACACACGGTCAGTTCAGAAACCGACTCACCTTTAGCTTTGGCAATCTTCTCAAGATTCCAAGCGGTAGGTGCTTCAATGTCGATTGATCCAGCCGCTTCAGGTCCCACCACTAGTTTTTCCATGTAGAAGACAGCACTCGGGTCGAACATGGTTCCACGTTCGGCGACCGCAATAACAGAGATTGCGTTAGGCATCCCTTTGGCGGCTAAGGTCGTTCCGTCGATGGGGTCCACGGCAACGTCGGCTGCCGCGCCGCTACCATCGCCGATCCGTTCGCCGTTGAACAGCATGGGGGCTTTGTCCTTTTCGCCC
>CAJIYV010000091.1 GCA_905181745.1 uncultured Actinomycetes bacterium
TGGACAGTTTGTTGTACGGGATCAGCCAGTGCCGGACCGTCGTCCCCGGCCCTGGGTGAGTTGTCATTTCCCGATTGCGGTTTTAGCGTAGATGCAGATTTGGCTTTGGACCGTGAAACAGCAACCGCCCCGCCAATAATCAACCCCAGTAGAATTATTACCGCAACAATGGCGATTGTTAATGTGTCCATCAAGCGGGCTCTGCCTCACGTAATCGTTGCCCAATAATCTGAGTTACCCCGTCGCCGCGCATGGAAACGCCGTACAAAGCATCTGCGATTTCCATCGTTCGCTTTTGGTGAGTAATGACAATCAATTGCGATGTTGAACGCAACTCTTCAATAATGTCGATCAGGCGACCCAAGTTTACGTCGTCGAGGGCAGCTTCGACTTCGTCTAAGACGTAGAACGGTGACGGTCGCGCCTTAAACAACGCAACGAGGAATGCCACCGCCGTCAGCGAACGTTCACCACCAGAGAGCAGTGAGAGTCGCTTAATCTTTTTACCCGGTGGGCGAGCCTCGACGTCCACCCCAGTTGTCAACATGTTGTCGGGATCTGTCAAAACGAGTCGACCCTCGCCTCCGGGGAATAGCCGGGAAAACACTCCCTCAAATTCTCGCGCAATTTCGGTGTACGCCTCTGTAAATACGCGTTCGACTCGCGCATCGACTTCTTTGACAATGTCGAGTAAGTCGTCGCGCGTTTTCTTGAGGTCTTCTAGCTGTTCGGTGAGGAACAGTTGCCGTTCCTCCATGGCCGAGTACTCCTCAAGAGCCAACGGATTGACTTTGCCCAGGAGTGCCAGCTGCTTTTCTGCAACGCGCAGACGCTTTTCCTGATCGTCCCGAACAAATGGATACGGCTCCGGCAAAGGGGCGTCGGGGTCTATTTCGTCTCCTGGCGCGGCCGGGCTTGGTGGGACGAGTTGCTCAGGCCCGTATTCGGCAAGGAGTTCATCTGACGCGAATCCAAAATCTTCTAAAGCTTTCATCTCCAGTGATTCGATCCGCATGCGCTGCTCAGCCCGTGCCACTTCGTCGCGGTGCACAGTGTCCTTCAAGTTTTCTAGCACGTCGACCAAAGTGCGAACTTCAGCGCGGACGAAAACTAGCTCCGTGTCACGCTCTTTTTTCAGCGTCTCACCGTGACTGCGCGACCTCTGGGCAAGACCCACGGAAGTTTCGGTGTAGGTGAGCGCTACTCGCGCACCGGCTAACAGCGCTTGGGCCACAATCAAAGACTTTGCGCGGCGCTCGCGGCGCTCTAATGCTGCAATTCGAACGCTTCGCTCACTTTGGGCATCTCGCTCTAGAACGGCAGCGCGCTCCCCAATGGCCCCGACTCGCTCTTCGGCGGTGCGGACCGCAAGACGGGAATCAACCACATTGCTTCGCGCTTGGGTCAGTTCGCGCTCACATGCCTCTCTTCGATCCTCACCGATGGTAGGGACGTGCTGTTGCTGCAATGTGTCCAATTGCGCAGTGAGAGTGGCCAGCAATTCTCGATCACGCGCGTCCGCCGCCTGGGTGCTGAGCATGGCGGATTCAACTCGCTCCGCCTCGGCGAGCGCATTTCGAGAAAGTTGCCCTAAGGCGCCTAGCTTTTCGGCGATCGCTGCCAGCTCGGCATCTGATTCATGTAGGAGGGTCAACGCCGATTCTACGCGGTGAGCCGCGACCTCTTGCTCATTTTTCGTGGCAGCCAAATCGAATATGACCCGCTGTAATTCTTGCACAGTCTGCGCAAGGGCGGATTCGCATTCATCAAATACTGCCTGTACTTCAAGCAAACTAGGACTACTTGAGGAACCGCCCTCAATTACGCCTGCGTCAATTGAGTCACCTTGGCGGCTCACTAAAGAGACCCCGAGATTTCTCCTGGCGCTCTGACGCATTTCTTCTAGTGAGTCAACCACGACGAAGCGATTAAGGAGTGCGTGCACTTGAGCCGACACAATCGGATCAACCCGAAGACAGTCCACGAGCCAACGGCCCGCGGGTGCTTGCCGATCATGTTGCACAGGGGGTGCGGGAAACTCGGCGACCAGAACATTTGATCTGCCCGCCTCCTCAGTCTTTAAAAAGACCAGCGCGTCCATGGCCAGATCAACATTGGAAACAACTACCGCAGATGAAAGATTTCCCAGCGCACTAGCAACTGCCGCTTCATAGCCGTGTTCAACCTGAATCAACGAACTCAACGTACCGATATACCCGGCGAGCCCGGAGTCGACCAAGGCCGCCGACCCGTCTTTGCGCTCAAGTCCAAGGGCCAAAGCGTCACGACGAGCGATGCCAGCAGCCTTCTCTCGATCGAGCTTGGCCTCCAGCGCCAATAACTCGCGAACTTTAGTGTCCACACCTGCGAGAATCTCCTGTGACGCTTCGTGTTCAGAGTCCAGTCCTTCCTCACCGGCTCCGTGGGAGATCACAGACACCTCTACCTGCTGGAATTGCGCTTGTGCTTGTTGACTGCGTTCCTGCGCCTCGCCAATCTGGGAATTCAGTCGCGTGAGTTCTGATTCCCTGGTCTCTAGCCGGGCACCAACGTTGTCCCGCGCGGCCTTGAGATCGTCCGTCTTCTTGACATGGGCAACTCGCGCACTCTCAATTTCAGCGACACGTGATGCTTCTTGGCTTAAAGCACGCTCGGCACCCTGCTCGCCGATCTCTGCTTGAGATAGCGCCTGACCTAAGGCCTCAACTTTGCGGGTAAGTTCGAACTCTTGGCTTCGCAGGGATCGTGCTTCAGCTTCGAGTGCTTCTGGTTCACGACCCGACTTTTCCTCTTCCGGTTCTGGAGCAAGATTTTGCACTTTCTCGACACCGAGTTGGACGAGACCCAAGTAACGCTCACGCAGGCTGCTCAGAGCGAACCAGGTTTCCTGGCCCTTGATCAGTTCGGGTCCTAACTCTCGCTCAAGTTCCTCCGCATTGCTTTCTCGCTCACGTAGGGTCGCAATCTTTGACTCGACTTCACTCTGTCTTTCTCGCAAGGCGCTTTCATCTGCCACTTCGGCTTCCAATGTAAGTCGCAGTTCGCAAAGGTCATTTGCCATGAGTCGCAGCCGCGAATCGCGCACATCGCTTTGGATGACCGTGGCACGACGAGCGACCTCTGCCTGACGTCCAAGCGGTTTCAGGGCTCGGCGCAACTCAGCCGTGAGATCATTTAAACGAGTGAGGTTCGCCTGCATCGAGTCAAGCTTGCGAAGGGCTTTCTCTTTGCGTTTGCGATGCTTGAGGACTCCTGCCGCTTCTTCGATGAATCCTCGGCGATCCTCAGGGGTCGCCTTTAAAATTGAATCAAGTTGCCCCTGGCCGACAATTACATGCATCTCCCGTCCGATACCGGAGTCGCTGAGCAACTCTTGAACGTCGAGTAAGCGACACTGCTCACCGTTGATCGCGTATTCGGATCCACCATTTCGAAACAATGTTCGCGAGATAGTGACTTCAGAGAATTCAATGGGCAGCGCCCCATCTGAGTTGTCGATTGTCACAGCAACTTCTGCCCGACCTAGTGGGGCTCGACCCGCAGTTCCCGAAAAAATAACATCTTCCATTTTTCCGCCACGCAGTGACTTCGCGCCTTGCTCGCCCATGACCCAAGCAAGTGCATCAACAACATTGGATTTACCCGAGCCATTGGGTCCAACGACACAAGTGACTCCAGGCTCAAATTGAAGTGTCGTTGCCGATGCAAAAGACTTGAAGCCTTTGAGGGTAAGGGATTTAAGATGCACGGTGCGGTTTTCATCCTGTCAATCTGACACCCGCCTGGATCGCTCTGGGCCGATGCACAAGGTTATTTATCGTGGCCCACCCTATCGGTGTGCGATCTGAAATTAGGGAAGCGACCACGGAGATTGACAGGTTGTACAATGAAAGCTTGATCGATTCATGAACTTGCTGCGAGTAATCGGATCACCGCATCGATCACACGGGCGCCCCTCCCTCCCATAAACTGCTAAAGATCGCGAAAAGTAGCCCGACTCCCCATTGACATTGACATACAAAGCATCAAAACTCGTACCGCCCACATCAAGTGCCTCCCTCATAACTCGAGTAACAGTGGTAACAATTTCTACTGCTGTGCTGCGATCTAGACGATTGCACGGGGTTCTGCCATCAAGCCCCACCCGCCAGAGACACTCATCCGCGTAAATATTGCCAATGCCAGAAATCAAGTGCTGGTCAAGTAATCCCTTCTTGACCTCAATTGAACGCTTCATGAGCATTTCGGAAAATCCGTCCACATCAAAAAGCGGGTCAAATGGATCCCTGGCGATTCGCGAAACTGCCACAGGTAGTCCGTCTTGGTCACGATCACAGATCTGCATTCCCCCGAACGTCCGTTGATCCAGGAACTCGAAATAGCGCGGCGGATCCCCTGCCCGAGTTACAGTCCAGTCCACCCGAACATGTGGATGACCCGAAGGGAAGTCATTGATACGAATCTGCCCACTCATGCCAAGGTGGATCATCAGGACGAACGGCCGATCCAGCTCAAGCCACATGTATTTACCTCGGCGACACACACTCTCAATTACAGCGCCGTCAAGTTGAACTGCAATATCGCCTACATTGCGACGGGTAGCGCGATCGTGATGAACACCGACATTGCTGATCGTGGTACCGAGCACCATCGAGGCTAGGCCTGCGCGAACTACCTCAACTTCAGGGAGTTCTGGCATCGGGGAATCTGCTGATTAATTGGCCATAGGCTTGTTCTGCTGCAAGTTGCTCGGCCGCTTTCTTTGAAGTGCCCACACCGAACCCAAGCTCCTCCCCCGCGATTTGGGCGTGTGCTACAAACTCTTTTGCGTGATCTGGGCCCGAGTCACTGATGTGATAGTGCGGCAAAGGCAGTTCTAGTGCACCGCAGACCTCCTGCAATGAAGTTTTCCAATCTAAGCCAGCACCAAGTTCTGACGCAGCCATGATCATGGGGTCAAAAATACGATGGATGAAATCGGCAGCCAGATTGATTCCACCGGATAAATAGATCGCACCGATCACCGCCTCCAGAGAGTCGGCCAGAATTGACGTTTTTTTGTTGCCCCCCGAAGTGACTTCACCCCGACCTAGACGCAGGTATTCGCCGAGCCCAAGGCTCCTTGCTACGTCCGCGAGCGCCTGAGCATTAACTACCGAAGCTCGCATGCGGGCCAACGACCCTTCGGTGAGTTGAGGAAATTCACGGTAGAGAAAGTCCGTAACAACTACCCCCAGTACTGAGTCTCCCAGGAACTCAAGTCTTTCATTTGTGGGGATGCTCCCGTTTTCATAGGAAAACGAACGATGAATCAAGGCGAGTTCGAGAAGTTCTCGGTCACATTGACATTCAAGAACTGCCATGAGCGACGCGACGGGGTCCGCGCTCGAAGGGTTCAGGCGTGGGTGCATCACAACAGGATAATGTCAGCTGAAGTCAGATGTGGGGAATGTGACTAAACGTCTAGGACGCGACGCTTTGCATATGTTCCGCACGTGGGGCACGCCGTGTGAGCAAGTCGTTTTTCCTTGCAACGGGTGCAAATCACCAGAGTTGGTGCAACAGCTTTCCACTGTGACCGTCGATGACGGGTGTTTGATCGCGACATCTTCCGCTTGGGAACTGGCACTGGATCCTCTTTCACGTAGTGGCTGGGCTAGCGGCTGAGCTAGTAGCTGAGCTAGTAGCTGAGCTAGTTGCTGGCGCTGTTCTGCGAGCGCCAGTATCGCACTAGAGCAATGTGCACTACTTCAAGGGGTCATTCTTGGTTAATTCCAGGAGCCCTTCCAACGCCGCCCACCTGTGATCGGTAGTGGCATGGTCATGGGGTGCACCCTCAAGCTTGTCTCCACATTGTGGGCATATCCCCAGACAGTCTGGGCGGCACAGTGGGGAAAGAGGCAGATCTAGGACAATTGCATCGCGCACCGAGTCGAGTAGATCGACTGCGTCATCCTGCACATAGAAGAATGTCAATTCCTCTGACGCGTCTTCAAAGGCTTGTACAACCCGCCCGCGCGAGTCTGTTTCCTCATAAAGAAAAAGCTCAGTGACTCGGGAGTGATCAGTCCACATGACGGGCTCGAGGCAACGAGCGCACTCGGCTTCCACCTCAAAGTCGAAGTCAAGATTTACCAGCACTCCATCAAGGACAGATTCAATCCTGATCTGCGCGGGCATTTTACTGGCGGGCACTACTTTCGCCATGCCCACTTCAAGTTCTGGGGGAGCTACAAACTCCAGATCTGCATCCCACATATTCCCTGGCCTTCGCGGCAGGTGAGTGAGGGATACGCGAAACGAACCAGGGTCGATGCCACCCCGTACAGTCATGAGGCTCACTAATCCGTTCGAGCGTCAAAAAAATCGGATGGGTGCGATCCTTCTGGAGCCAATTCCTGATACATCTGACTCCGCAAACGATCGCGGCCGCGATCGACGGTTTGCAGCGTCTTTTGCAAAGTGATTTCAAAAGTCGCCAGTTTGGAATCTATGTAGTCGTCAGTCTCGGCCCGCATTTGCTGGGTTTGCCCGGTCACTTCATCGCGCAAAGCATTTGCCGCTTCTACCGCCGCGAGATACACCTCGTGCTCGGATACCAACGCATCGGCTGTCGCTCGGGCTTGGGCAAGAATTCGATCTGCTTCACGCCTGCCGTCTTGAACAACCGCCTCCCGGTCAGCGAGTAATTCGTCGGCGCGGTACACGGACTCCGGCATGAGCTGCCGGATTTCCTCAATAACGTCAAGTACTTGCGAACGATTCAGAATGCATGACGCCGACAAAGGCATGGCTTTCGCCTCTTCCACCAAGACG
>CAJIYV010000092.1 GCA_905181745.1 uncultured Actinomycetes bacterium
TAGTCAGCGTTGATCCATCAGAAAACTTGAGTGTGGGCACCATCTCGTTGCCCCCGTTGACCGAAGCGACAAAAGCGGCGGCGGCCGGGTCAAGTTCAATGTTCACTTCGGTGAATTCAACTCCGGCCCGCCCCATTTGGGCCTTGAGACGCTTGCACGGCCCGCACCACGTTGTCGTGTAGACGGTTACCAAAGCGGCATTATCCATGCTCGCAGTCTAGGGGTGATTCGGAGTTGGTGCGAGGGGGTCAGATCCCCATGACAAGATCAGCGGGTGAACCCAGAGCAGCGTGCGCACAGCATCCTTAAAGGATTGGATGGGGAGCAGCGCGAGGTGGCCTTAGCTGTTGGGGGCCCGGTCCGCGTGCTCGCTGGGGCGGGAACTGGAAAGACTCGAGCAATAACTCATCGCATTGCTTATTCGGTCGTGATTGGGGCAAGTGAGGCAGAGCGCACATTGGCACTTACCTTTACCAATCGTGCAGCGGGGGAAATGCGGCATCGTTTGCTTGGATTGGGGGTCCGGGGTGCGCAAGTGCGCACTTTTCATGCGGCCGCATTGCGACAACTTCGTTTTTTTTGGCCACAGTTATCGCGTACGGCATTCCCTGAGCTCATGTCGAGCAAGGCTTCCATCGTTGCGCGTTCTTTGGCGCACTGCAAGGTTGATAGTGACAAAGCCTTGTTGCGGGACGTCAGTGGCGATATCGAGTGGTGCAAGTCCAACATGATGGATTCGGCGTTAATCCACAAAGCTAAGCGAGATTTCGCCATTGATGTAGCAACGCTGGCAAAGGTAATGGACTCCTATGAGACGCTGAAAAAGGATCGGAACTTACTTGATTTCGATGACATTCTGATGCTGATGTCGGCTGCAATCCGGACCCGTCCCGACATTCAAAGCGCAGTACATTCGGCCTATCGATGGTTCACGGTCGACGAATTCCAAGACGTAAACCCACTGCAAAAAAGTGTTCTAGATCTGTGGATTGGTGAACGTGACGATATTTGCGTCGTGGGGGACCCCAGTCAGACCATTTATTCCTTCACGGGTGCATCATCAAAATACCTCACCGACTTTGTCAAGACCTACCCAAATTCAACACTTGTTGATTTAGTGCGGTGCTATCGATGCTCACCTGAAATTGTGGCAATGGCTAATGCCGTTATTCACGCTGACTCCCGGTCAAAGCCGCTCACCCTGCGTTCCCAACAAGCAAGTGGCCCCGCGCCAAAAATCACGGCCTACGCCGACGACAATGACGAAGCGGAGAAAGTTTCGGCTGAGATTAAGAAACTGATCAGCGCGGGTACTTTGGCATCTGAAATTGCCGTGCTTTTTCGAATTAATGCGCAATCTGCTGAATTTGAGACAGCTTTATCAAGTCTTGACATCCCGCTGGTGCTTCGCGGCACGGAACGGTTCTTCCAACGTCCTGAAGTGAAGTCGGCCGTAACTCTTTTGCGTGGAGACGCTAAAAATGCTGGGTTAGTCCACACCAATCTTGCCGAGCACGTCCGTGACGTGTTATCGAGTACCGGGTGGAGCCCGCAGACCCCTCGCGGTGCGGGTGCCGTGCGTGAGAAATGGGAGTCGCTCCTAGCGCTCATGACTATGGCCGAGGAAGTGGATCCAGGTACTTCGCTCACAGATTTCATTGCAGACTTGGATGCCCGGGCTTTCGTCGAGCACGCGCCAACCGCCGACGCTGTGACCCTGGCATCGATCCATTCGGCTAAAGGCTTGGAGTGGCCGGTCGTTTTTCTCGTCGGGTGCAGCGAGGGCCTCCTTCCCCTGTCCTATGCAGATTCACAAGATGGAGTGGATGAAGAACGGCGATTGGCGTACGTGGGAGTCTCGCGCGCAGCCCGAGTACTTGAGGTGAGTTGGGCAAAGTCGCGAGCCCCTGGCGGGAAATCGAGTCGAACATTGAGCAGATTTTTTACCCGGTTGCCGCAAGAACTAGTAAGTGCCGCCGCTGATAGTGGTTTGTCGATTTCCGGATCAGTTGTGCGTGGAGGGTCCCAAGTGAAGCACGCGCGAAAGCGGACCGGGCCTAAACCATGTCGGGTGTGTGGCAAAGGGTTAGTAACACCGTCGGAGCGAACAATTGGCCGTTGTCAAAGTTGTCCTGGGGAACCTAATGAAATTATTTTTGAGAATCTGAAGGCGTGGCGCAAGGATAGATCTGCGGAGAAAAGTGTTCCCGCATACATAGTTTTCACGGATGCAACTCTGACCGCTATGGCCGAAATTGGTCCGAGTGATCTTGATGAGCTGGCGGCTATTCCAGGGGTCGGTCCGGCAAAGCTGACCGAATTCGGTGCCGAGCTACTAGAAATTATTAAGACTCAAGATTAGAGGCGCTGGCGGAACTTGGGGCGCCCGCAAATCCTGGAACCCAAGCATTGAGTTCAGCTAAAACCGGGACATTGGCATCAAGTTGGCACAGCACCGCAATGCTGCCCAACCAGACCCGGTGAATTAATGCGTAGGAGGGCGGCAGGTTGATTTTCAGTCCGATGGTGAAATCGGGGCCTTTCATGTCATTGAGTCTTGTGAATTCGCCACGGATCCAGTCCCGGTTGAAATGAAAACTTTCGTGGCGGGTTGGCTCAACAAAGGGCTCCAGGTAGTTGAGAATTTGGTCGGCGTCAACCTCGATATTGGGCTTTACAAATCCTTCAGCGCGTAAGCCCGCAAGAACGTCTTCCGCATTGCCACTTTGGGCAATTCTCAGGAGCGCGCCCATGGCAATTGGTAAACCCTCAGGGAGCCGCGAGACGGCGCCAAAGTCAAGTACGCATAACTTGTTGTCGGCTGTGATTCGGAAATTTCCTGGATGCGGGTCCGCATGCAGCAGTCCCGCACGTGCGGGACCCGTGAGTAGAAAGCGTTCGTAGAGCAACCCGGCGCGATCTCGTTCGGCCTGGGTTCCATTGGAAATGATGTCTGATAGCGGCCGCCCATCAATCCATTCGCTGATCAAGACGTGCGGCGCGGCGGCGAGAACGTGTGGAATGTGAAAGTCCGGATCACCTTCAAATGCAACTGCGAATGCGCGCTGATTTTGTGACTCGAGTAGGTAGTCGAGTTCCTCAATTGCTCGCTCCCTCAGTTCTTCAAGGAGGGGCCCCAGATCAAGACCGGGAATCCAGCCAGCGAAGAGCTTGCCCATGCGGATCATTTGGTTTAAGTCCGCAACCAACGCCTTGTCGGCTCCCGGGTATTGCACTTTTACTGCGACCACGCGCCCGTCATGCCAGGTAGCTTTATGCACTTGACCAATTGACGCGGCGGCTGCAGGTTGATTATTGAATTCAATAAAACGACTGCGCCAATCCTCGCCGAATTCTTCAGATAAGATTTTATGAATCGCGCTGGTTGGCATGGCCGGGGCTGAGTCCTGCAATTTTGTCAGCATGGCTCGGTATGGAGCAGCGAACTCTTCGGGCAGTGCAGCCTCGAAGATGCTCATTGCCTGGCCGAGTTTCATGGCGCCGCCCTTGAGCTCCCCGAGGACTTTGAACATTTGTTCAGCCGTGCGGGCAGACATTTGGGCGGTAATTGCTTCGGCAGGTGTGCCACCTAAGCGTTTTCCAAGGCCAAGCGCGGTGCGCCCGGCGTAGGTTGCGGGCAAGGAAGCCAAGCGGATCCCACGCGTGAACGCATTTCTGGGTAGTTCGGGCACCCCTCTATTCTCCGGCCTAATCAATAGCTGCGCACAGTCAGGTTGTGGAAGTGGGAGTTCAGCGGTGTAGTTGGCATCCGCACAGTGGATGCGGCGGAGCGTTTTGGGGATCAAATTGCGGCCATGGGAGTTTCGCGCTCCAGAGTGTGTTGGTCAATGCTGCTCCGTCGATCCAATGTCGAGTAATGAGCAGAACGTGTAGGGCCGTGTAAAGGGTCAAAATCGCATCACTGTTACCAGAATTTATGTGACGTCTCCATTGAAGATCCACTTGCATCCAATCCGGCGAGGTATCGCACCGATGTAGGTGAGCACATCGAAAGCACGAACTTGAGCCAGGGATCACCAGCGGCCCGATTGTGGCGTTGTCCAGTCGAGTGGCCACGTGAAGGTGCGGAAGGGTACATAGGTGAGAGTTTTCATGGTCGAAAATGTGCGGGTGGGAGTTGCTGACAAAGATCACGAAAGACGCCAACGAGCGCTGCTGCGTGAATTGGAAACCAGAGTCCAACCCGATCCGATAAACAGTTCGGGCAAGAGGACCTTGGCCGACCACGTCAATTAGCGTGTTGTTTCGGCGATCGATAATTTCGGCAGCATCTGCGAGACCAAGGGCATTCGAATAATCAATATTGTGCTTTTGGATGCAGGCCAAATCTGTATGCATTCGTTCCCTTCCCCTGTTGTTAACCCAACGCAATGAACTTGGTGGGTTATGAGCATCAATAAGTGCGCCTGATCTAAATCCATGATCGACCAGGTTTCTTATGAGGGCCAACGGCATATTGAGCTGCTGCGCTCCGAGCCTGCTGGCTTGGTCAGCACACATTGAGCCATCAAGAGCAATGAACCATTGGACAGTCTCAAATGCTGGTGAAGGACTCAAGGTGTAGTCGCCCAACTCAATTACGCCATGCGCTCGTCTAATTACGGGGACACAAAAGTTGTATTCGGGGTAGGCGCGTTGGGCAAACGAATCAATCATGTGGTG
>CAJIYV010000093.1 GCA_905181745.1 uncultured Actinomycetes bacterium
GGAGTGATTAAAGATGGCGTCGAATCGCATCTGCAGAAATTACTCGCCGAGAATCTTGACACCTTGGGACATGGGTTGACTCTGGTCCGCAGGGAGTACCCAACTGCGATTGGGCCGGTAGACCTGTTGTGCAAGGCCGCTGGCGGTGGTACGGTCGCCGTAGAAGTGAAGCGACGCGGCGAGATTGACGGAGTTGAGCAGCTCACACGATACTTAGAGCTATTGAATCGCGATCCGTTATTGTCCCCCGTTACGGGTGTTTACGCGGCCCAAGAAATAAAACCTCAAGCAAAAACTTTAGCCAACGATCGTGGAATTACCTGCGTAACCGTTGATTACGAGGCATTAAAGGGCCTTGACGACCCAAGTATGAGATTGTTTTAGCCAAAGAATACGAACCGGAGGTTAGCGTGGAACTGATAAAGATTGGGGTAGTTGGACTCGGAACCATGGGCTCTGGAATTGTGGAGGTGATTGCCCGCTCGGGATACTCGGTGATCGGAGTGGATCTGGCTCAAAAAGACACGAGTTATGCAGATTTACGGATCGCTAATTCTATTGGGCGTGGTGTGGCAGGTTCCAAGATTACCGAAAGTGAGGGTCAAGCGATCCTGTCCCGGATTGAGTTGACCACCGACCTCACCGAGCTCGCCTCATGCCAACTGGTGATCGAGGCAATCACTGAAGATCTGCAGACTAAATCAGAATTATTCGCGGATCTGGACTCAATTCTTGGTCCCGATGCGATTATGGCAACCAACACATCTTCGCTATCAGTAACGGAGATTTCGGTTGTTACCAGTAGGCCAAGTCGGGTCATTGGACTGCATTTTTTTAATCCTGCCATGGTGCAAAAATTTATTGAAATCGTTGGGACGGTAACTACTGATCAAAACGTAATCGATGCGTGTATGGAATTCGCTCGTGCTTTGGGCAAGGAACCGGTGTTGGTGAGTGACCGGGCAGGGTTTATCGCCAATTCTTTACTCTTCGGGTACTTAAATCAGGCCGTCGCAATGTATGAACAGAAGTATGCCTCGCGAGAAGATATCGACAGCGCAATGAGATTTGGGTGTGGTTTACCCATGGGCCCGTTGGCGCTACTGGATTTAATTGGATTGGATACGTCGTTACAGATTCTTGACACCATGTATCGAGAGAGTCGTGATCGACTGCACGCACCGAGCGCTTTACTCAAACAATTGGTTGCTGCAGGGAGAATGGGTCGTAAATCCGGCGAGGGATTCTATTCGTATGCGGAACCGAATGTGCCCACCGTTGTTGCGGATTCACGCACTCCAGTCTCAAGTGAGTCGAGTGTGGATTCGGGTATCACTCGGGTCGCGGTGATCGGTTCGGGGACCATGGCAACGGGGATCGTGTCAGTGCTGGCAGCCGGTGGAGTATCAGCAATCGTGCTCACCAGGAGCGAGCAACGATCCACACAATTGCGCGAGTCACTAGAAAAATCGTGGTCCAAACTTGTGGAAAAGGGTCGAATTTCTCAGGAGCAAAAAGACGAATATCTTGCACGAGTACAGACGTGTGTGAGCGCCCAGGACCTGGTCGGTCGAGTAGATTTAGTAATCGAAGCGATCGCTGAGGAATTAGGACCTAAGTGCGAAATCTTCTCGCAACTCGATAGATTGCTTCCGGCGGACGTTATTTTTGCCAGTACCACTTCGAGTTTATCTGTAATCGAGATTGCCGCCAGTACGTCACGAATGGAGCGATTCATCGGCATCCACTTTTTTAACCCGGCGCCGATCATGCCTCTTGTGGAGATTGTGAGCACCGTTGCAACAGAGTCTGAGGTTGTTATCCGCTGTACGAACTTGATACACCAATTAGGAAAGAAGCCGGTGCAGTGCTCTGACCGGGCGGGTTTTATTGTCAACGCGCTGCTCTTTCCCTACCTCAATAATGCGATCGCCATGGCATCTGCAAATTACGCCTCGATTGAAGACATTGACACCGCAATGAAGCTTGGTTGCGGTTACCCAATGGGCCCATTCGAGTTACTAGATGTTGTGGGCCTTGACGTTTCGCTTGCAATCATCAATACGTTGTACCGGGAGTTCCGCGAGCCAGGATTCGCCCCGCAGGCTCAATTGGAGCACTTGGTCACGGCTGGCTTTGTGGGGCGTAAAGTTGGCAGAGGTTTCAGAAAGTACTAGCCACAGGAAAGCACGAGCAGATAGGGGAGTGAGCCGCGTGGGCCGCAAGAACCGGAGAGCGGTCAGCGAGCCGAGGCCTGCTTCTGGCAGTTCAACGGTCACCGAGTCCCACCCAGATGGCGAATGGAATGTGCGTAAATTGACGGGGTCCTCGGCGACCAAGACATATCGTTGTCCAGGCTGTGACCATGAAATACGTCCAGCAACACCGCATGTAGTCGCGTGGCCCGCGGACACGGCTCAGGGGGCTGAAGAACGTCGCCATTGGCACACGCCGTGCTGGAAGAACCGCGGCACGAGGGGTTCTGGAAGAAGATCGTGACGACTATTTCACCCAATACGGTTCTGCCGGCGACCCGTGAAATTATTCATTTGCATACAACTGATTCACTGAAATTGATTGGGGAGTTGGCAACACCCGAGCAGCCCGACGCAACAGTTATTTGTGTTCATCCGTTGCCCACTCATGGTGGAATGATGGACAGCCACATTCTGCGCAAAATGTCCTGGCGTCTTCCGGCAATGGCCAATATTGCCGTGTTGCGATTCAACACGCGTGGCACGAGTAGCGCACTCGGCACCAGTGAAGGTGCATTCGATGCTTCCGTGGGCGAAGGCGCAGATCTTGCCGCTGCAATTGAATTCGCGCGCGAACGAAAACTCCCTAATATTTGGGTGCTGGGTTGGTCATTTGGTACCGATGTGATTCTGCGAAATCTTGACCCAGCGGGGATTGTGGGGGTGATTCTGCTCTCGCCACCTCTTCGCTACACCACAGAGGGTGAGCTTGAGCAGTGGAATGGGACTGGAATGCCGATACATGCGCTCATTCCCGAGCTCGACGACTACCTTCGGCCAGAGGAGGCTTCCAAGAAATTTGCAAGCGCTGGAGACATTGTCCTAGAGCCCGTGCCCGAGGCGAAGCATCTATGGGTGGGCGAGAAGTTTGTGTACTTGGTGCTCAATCGAATCACCGAATTGATTGCTCCGCAGCGCGCGCCGCTGCCCCTTGGATGGGATGGTCCTTGCGAACGGTGGAGCGACTTAACGTGAGATTACCGTGTTTCAAAACGATGGAGTTTTGATAGCACTTTCGCTCTCAGTTCGTGATTGGTCACGCCCAGTCCTTCAGTCGGAGCCATGGTCAACACGCCAACTTTTCCTTGGTGCAAATTATGGTGGACTTCGTAGGCAGCATCGCCAGCCTGATCCAGTGGGAAAACTTTAGAGAGCGTCGGATGTATAACCCCCTTTGCAATCAAGCGGTTGGCTTCGAATGCTTCTCGGTAGTTGGCAAAGTGGGTTCCCACGATCCTTTTCAGGTTCATCCAAAGGTATCTATTGTCGTATTCATGCATGAATCCAGATGTAGACGCGCAAGTCACAATGGTTCCTCCACGCCGGGTGACATAGACGCTGGCACCAAATGTTTCACGCCCCGGATGCTCGAACACGATGTCCGGATCTTCACCGCCGGTAAGCTCGCGAATTTTTTTGCCAAATCGCTGCCATTCTTTGGGATCTTGGGTGGTGGGATCTTTCCAAAACTTGTAATTCTCGGTACTGCGATCGATTACTAATTCGGCACCCATCGCGCGCACTATTTTGGCTTTTTCAGGACTGGAAACAACACATACGGGAATTGCGCCACCGTTGAGTGCGTACTGGGTCGCGTAAGAGCCAAGTCCACCTGAAGCCCCCCAGATCAGGACGGTATCCCCCTGTTTCATATCGGCACCGTTTCGAGAAACTAATTGACGGTAGGCGGTTGAATTAACCAGCCCGGGGACTGCTGCTTCTTCCCAAGTCAAATGTTCGGGCTTGGGCATGAGTTGATTAGCTTTCACGATTGCAAGTTCAGCCAGACCGCCAAAGTTTGTTTCAAACCCCCAGATCCGTTGTTCGGGATCCATCATTGTGTCGTTGTGACCGGCAGGTGACTCGAGTTCAACACTGAGACAGTGAGCGACAACGCGGTCGCCAGGTGCGTAGGCATTTACGCCCGCACCGACTCGAAGAACCACACCGCAGGCATCCGAACCAATCACGTGGTAGGGGAGATCGTGTCGCACTCCATCGGGATGCGACTTGGCATACCGTGCGAGAAACCCAAAGGTAGATACGGGTTCGAAGATGCTGGTCCACACGGTGTTGTAGTTGATACTTGACGCCATGACAGCGATGAGTGCTTCACCGGGTGCAAGTTCGGGGACGGCCACTTGATCAATTTTGATGCTGAGGCGCGGATCTTTTTCCTTTGACGCCATGCCGGCAAACATTTCGACATCTTCCTTGCGAATAACTGCCGCGCGGTAAGTCCCCGGTACGCTCAGGGCTTCAAACACTGCCCGGTCGCCGCGGGACTCAATGGCATTAAGAATTTCTTGCATGACCTTATTAAACCTAATAACGCGCGTCTAGGAACCCATTTTGACTACAAAAAACCCTACGGTGATTGTGATACCCAGCACACTGACAATGAAAATCTTGCGTGCCTTACGAAATAGTCCAATCAGAATGAGCGCCGCAAATGCCCCAATTGCGAGGGCGGCGCCTGGATTGCTCAGAATGTCCGAATCAGCCATGTTGGACAAACTCAATCAGCACTCCGCCACAATCTGCCGGGTGCGCAAAGTTAACCAAACTGCCTGCGGTGCCGACTCGAGCAGTGTCGTAGAGCATGCGAATTCCCTGGGCACGGATCTGGTCGGCCACAAGTTCAACGTCACTCACTCGCAGAGCGAGTTGTTGAATCCCGGGCCCACGGGTAGCCAGAAATTTCCCAATTGGCGTATCTGGCCCGAGGGGGGCAAGAAGTTGGATCTCTGCGCCCTGATCAGGGAAGGCGATCATTGACTCGCTGACACCTTGGGTTTCATTAATTTCGTCATGATGCTGACGCAGGCCGAGGACCCCTTCAAAAAGATTTTTACCAGTGTCAAGGTCAGGGACAGCTATGCCCACGTGATCAATCCCAAGTATTAAAGTTTCCCATTCGGGTCCGGTGTCATTGCCCATGGCGGTAATCTACCGAGTACTTATTTCTGGAGCGAGGGAGCCAAGGAGTCCGTATGTCGCAGCCACGCATAACTATCGGTGATTTCGAGCCCAGTGTGATTGTTGAGGGGGCTCGTACCCCGGTTGGGCGGTTACAAGGCGCACTCAAGTCATTTTCTGCCGTTCAGCTGGGCGGAGTTGCGATTGCGGGGGCGCTTGAGCGTTCCGGCGTTCCGGCATCGGAAGTGGATTACGTAGTCATGGGCCAGGTATTGCAGGCCGGGGCTGGACAAATCGCTGCGCGACAGGCGGCGGTGCTGGGCGGTGTGAGCATGGATGTCCCGGCAATCACAATTAACAAAGTGTGCCTATCTGGACTTGACGCAATTGCCTTGGCAGACCAACTGATCCGAGCTGGTGAGGCCGAGTGCATCGTAGCTGGGGGAATGGAGTCGATGAGCCAAGCTCCTCATTTGCTCATCGGCTCACGCGACGGAGTTAAATTTGGCGATTGGAATTTAATCGATTCCATGGCCTTTGATGGACTCACTTGTGCCTTCGATCAGGAGGCCATGGGGGCAGCCACCGATCGCTTTAACGAGCGCTACAGCCTCACTCGAGAGGAGCAAGACGAAGTTGCGGCTCTATCCCATCAGCGCGCATATGGTGCGCGCACACTTTTGGAAAGCGAAATAGTCCCCGTGCAC
>CAJIYV010000094.1 GCA_905181745.1 uncultured Actinomycetes bacterium
GTTCCGTCGATGGGGTCCACGGCAACGTCGGCTGCCGCGCCGCTACCATCGCCGATCCGTTCGCCGTTGAACAGCATGGGGGCTTTGTCCTTTTCGCCCTCACCAATGACAACGATTCCGTTCATGCAAACACCACTGACCAGGGTTCGCATAGCATTTACAGCGGCTCCGTCAGCCCCGTTTTTGTCGCCACGCCCCACCCAGCGGGCCGCCGCCATGGCGGCGGCCTCCGTAGCGCGTACTAATTCAAGGGCCAGATTCCGCTCGGGTACTGCGACACCGCCAGCTTGATCTGCGTTCATGGCAGCAGCGTAGCGGTGTTGGGTGAGCAACGACAGGCGCAATGATCCATGATGGGGGGGTGAGCACGCCAGTTCCCACCGGAAAGCCAAATGCCCGAATGGGTCAAACCGTGGGTGACATGGTGCGTTCCCTCGCTATTGTGCTGGGTGTGATTGGCGCCATAATGCTGGTCACCTGGCGACCAACCCCGGATCCAGTGCGTGAAATTGATCCGCTCCCCTTACTCGAATTTGCTAATTCGCAAGCTGATTTCCCTGTTCTGGTCCCGCAAATTGCTGGACTACGAGCAACGAGTGCTCGTTGGGAGCCAACAAAGTATTCACAAAATGATCCCGTATGGCATGTGGGCTACGTGACAGCAGAAGAGGAATACCTGGAAATCACGCAGTCCGTCGCCTCGAATGAGGAATATCTGATCAATGAAATCGCGGGTATTACGGCAGAAGGTGAAAAATTAATTGCCGGTCAGGATTGGTTGGTCTTTGGTGGGTCTGATTCGCGGGCTCTTGTGCACGTGACACCGGATTCGACAACGGTTCTTCGCGGAACCGTTTCTGCGGCAGAACTTGAGGCTGCCGTAGCCTCGTTGGCGCCTATTCCTCTGGTGGAGTAATCCGTTCGCTGGCAGTATTGAGCCATTTTTCACACACTTGAGCCAAGGCTTCACCTTTTTCCCAGAGGGCAAGTGACTCTTCGAGGCTTTGGCCCCCGCGTTCAAGTTGCGCCGTAATGCTTGCTAATTCGTCACGCGCTTGTTCGTATCCCAGCTCGTCATTTTTTGCCACAGTAATCCCTCACTTCTTGTTGTCATTTCGTGTAGCTGCAAATTCGCCGACGCTCACTCGGATCTGAACTTCTTGATCGACCGCGATCTGGGCTTGATCACGAATAATTTCACCTTTTACGCTCTGAACAATTGCGTAGCCACGTTCTAAAGTGGCGGCAGGGGACAGGGCGCGGATCTGTGCGCGAAGGTGTGTGACGGTGGCCAATTCTGCATCAATGCGATGGGTAACCCGCTGGGTCAAGCGATTGCGCAACTCATGTAATTTCAATTTATTTACGTCAAGTGCATTTGCGATCGCCCTCAGATTGCGAGCACGAAGTTCGGCGAGATTCCTCCGTTCTTCAACGACAGAAGGCACGATCCGTTTGGCAGCGTCGGTGGGAGTGGAAGCCCGCAGGTCCGCAACAAAGTCGAGTAATGGAGTGTCCTGCTCGTGTCCAATCGCACTAACGATTGGCGTGCCGGCAATACTTACGGCCCGGATCAAAGCTTCGTTGCTAAATGGCAGCAGATCTTCCATGCTGCCACCGCCTCGAGCGATGACGATCACGTCGAGTTCAAGAGTGTCGAGTTCTCGTAATGCTGCGGTGACCTCGCCAACAGCGTTGACCCCCTGGACGGCAACTTCGCGGATCTCAAAGTCAGCCCGGGGCCAGCGCTCCTTCGTGTGTGTGAGCACGTCATGCATCGCATCGCTCTGGCGGCCGGTAATGAGACCAATTCGAGCGGGGAGGAAAGGCAGTGGCTTCTTGCGTTCGGGGGCGAAGAGCCCCTCTGCGGTTAACTTCTCCTTTAAGGCAGCTAACTGGGCGAGTAGTTCACCGAGGCCAACGGCTCGAATTTCGCGTGCGACGACTTGCAGTGAACCTTGTTTGGCCCAAAAATCGCACCGGCCAAAAATAACTATTCGTTGGCCTTCGGCTAGGGGCGGGTCCATTGCTCCGATGAGTGCTGAGTTCACCATTATTTTGAGTGAAAACTCAGCATCGGTATCACGCAGAGTTAGGAACTGGACATTGGCGCCGGGTCGGATTCGGTATTGGGCGACCTGTCCTTCGATCCAAATGGTGCTTAAGCGGTTGATGTAGTCGTGCAGCAGGTTGGAGATCACTCGTACCGGAGCGGGTGATTGTTCCGAAGTCTCCAAGGTCACCTGCGCAGCCTAAGCGGACAGCGGGTGCTCTACCTAGGATATGGGCCTACGATAGCGGCATGGCTTCAGAAAAAAAAGTTCTTTTGGCTGCCCCTCGTGGATATTGCGCGGGGGTTGACCGGGCTATCCTCACGGTCGAGAAATCACTGGATCTCTATGGCGCTCCGCTCTATGTTCGCAAAGAGATCGTCCACAACAGGTACGTCGTCCAATCACTTGAGGACCGTGGCGTAATTTTTGTTGATGAGCTTGATGTTGTACCGGAAGGTTCAACGGTTGTTTTTTCCGCCCATGGAGTTGCTCCGAGTGTGCATCAAGAGGCCGCCGATCGGTCCTTAAAGACGATTGACGCGACCTGTCCGCTGGTGACCAAAGTGCACGCTGAAGCCAGGCGTTTTTCCAGCGAGGGGCTCGATATCATCTTGATTGGTCACGAAGGACATGAAGAGGTTGAAGGGACCATGGGGGAAGCCCCGAAGTCCATAACCTTGGTCCAGAACCCTGAAGAAGCACGTCATTTGGAAGTTGAAGATCCAGAGAAACTCATTTGGCTTTCCCAAACGACCCTCTCGGTCGATGAAACTATCCAAACTGTCAAAGTGCTCAAAGAGCGGTTCCCTGAGATGGCGAGTCCACCAAGTGACGATATTTGTTACGCAACCCAGAATCGGCAAACTGCGGTTAAAGCGATGTCTCCAAATTGTGACCTCGTAATCGTGGTCGGTTCTGGGAACTCGTCTAATTCAGTACGCCTGGTTGAAGTCGCCCTGGACGCTGGGGCACGAGCTTCTTACCGGGTAGACAGTTTCCGTGAATTGCAAAGCGAGTGGGTTGAAGGCGTGTTAACGGTCGGGGTGACGAGTGGGGCATCAGTGCCGGAGCTTCTCGTACAAGAAGTTATTGATTGGTTGGCCGAGCAGGGTTTTAATGACTGTGAGGAAGTAAATACCGCTGAAGAGACGTTGATGTTTGCCCTTCCACCAGAGTTACGGCGGGATATTAAGGCAGCTGCGACTCAGTGATTTAGCGAAATGATCGGCGGCGAAAGGCAACTACGCCAAGGGCAACAATAGTGGACCCAATCACCCAGAACCAATTATTTCCTAGAGTGAAGAACACGGTGACGAACCGATTCATGAGGGAAGTATCGGTCACGTTGATTTGACCAACAGTCATCGCCATGACAAAAAATGCAATGGCGGGCGCGAATATGGCTTGGGAATCGTCTTGTGAGCGAATCGCGAGACTCGCAAAGATTGAGACTGCGAGGAGTCCAAACCCAGTCAGAGCCCCAGGTTCGCCGCCGAAGATGAGAACGTCGATCAGACCAAAAATCAGGGTTACGCCGACTGTGATTCCGTAAATCCAGAGAGCATTGAGCGCTCCGAAAACGGCACCGCGTCGTGGTCGGCGAATACGTTCGTCCCTCGAGGATTTCGGCGATGGGATGTGTCCGGACTGCTCTGGCGCCGGCGAATGCATGGAAATCTCGCCTTGGGTGACATATTCAGATTCAGGGGGCGAATTGACGCGCTCAAGTGTTCGCAATTTACTGGTTCTACTGGTGGGAAGGGCAAGTAATGCTTCTTCATTTCCGTGTACGCCTTGGCTTTTGAAGACACGTCCGGTTTCAGTGATTTGAGCCACCACAGGTTCGGGCGCGGGCTCTTCGGGGCGAAAGAGCGCCTCATATTCTTCGCCGGGTTGATCGGTCATTGCAATAGGCTACCTAATCCGATTCGGGGAGTTCGGATGCGAACACTTCTAGGGTTGGAGTCTGCGTGAGCTCGCTCTCGTTCTTGACGCCCCGAACACCTAGATCGGTTAATGCCCGACCGGTTGGCCTAAGCCTGGTTTCAATTGAACGCACGGCACTGTTGTAGTGGCTCACGGCAGCCCCGAGTGATTTGCCGAGGCTGGCGAAGTGGGCGAGAACAGTGTCAAGGCGTGAGTACATGTCTTGGGAGAGCGCAACGATGTCTTGGGCTTGCTCGACCATGTCACTGTTTTGCCACCCCAGGGAAACGGCACGCAGGAGGGCAAACAAAGTGGTGGGTGTGGCGGGAACGATATTGCGACTAAATGCGAAGTCAAGCAGGTCGGGCCGCTGGTTCAGTGCTGCTTCGAGCAACGCCTCGGAGGGAAGGAACATCACTACAAAGTCAACCGACTCGCGAACTTCCGCGCTATATCCCTTTCGGCCGAGTTGTTCGATGTGTCGGATGACGGCTTCAGCATGTGCGTTCATCAGGACTTCAATGTTTTCCTCTGACTGGTTTCCGGCAGTGCGCAGAAATGAATCCATCGGGGTCTTTGCATCAATTAAAATGCACCTGCCATTGGAGAGCATGACTTGTAGGTCCGGCCGCAAACGACCCTCAGCACTGTCAATTGTGTTTTGATCAAGGAAATGAACCCGGTTAATCATGCCGGCTGCCTCAACCAACCGGGTGAGTTCCATTTCCCCCCACTGCCCGCGGGCACCGGACCGGCTGAGGACGGAACTGAGCTGTTGGGCTTGGGTCTTAACTTCCGAGACTGAGCGAAGCAAGTTTTCGGACTGATGTGCAAGTGATTGGGTTAATTCGGCACGCAGGACTGCCGAAGACTGTGCAGAAGAGACTTGCTGGGCGGACACCGAAGATGTGATCCGGTCGATTGCATCAGAGAGTGAACTCAAGCCTGATTGCAGTTCGGGCACACCCGAGGAGCGATTGCTACGGGTTCCCAAGAAATATCCCAACCCAACACCCGAGAAAACGAGTGCAATTACCACGATAAGTAGTACTACTGAATCCACACCCCGATACTCGCATGTACGACCGACATTTAGGTTGATTGATGCTCAATCTAGACTCGCGGCTGTGGGATTAACTTTAGCAATCGTCGGACTGCCCAATGTAGGCAAATCAACTCTGTTTAATGCATTGACAAAGAACAATGTCCTTGCCGCGAATTACCCCTTCGCAACTATTGAGCCCAACACGGGCGTGGTCGGCGTGCCCGATCCCAGGCTCAATGAGTTAGCCAAAGTGTTCGGTTCTGAGAAAATCATCCCGGCCAGTGTGACGTTCGTTGACATTGCTGGCATTGTGAAAGGCGCATCCGAAGGTGCTGGTCTTGGCAATAAGTTCCTTGCAAATATCCGTGAGTCCGACGCTATCTGTCAGGTTCTACGGGCTTTCACTGATGACGATGTTGTCCATGTGGAAGGTCGGGTCTCTCCCAAAGAGGACATGGAAACTATCAATACCGAATTGATTTTGGCCGACATGCAAACTCTTGAAAAAGCGATTCCAAGGCTGGAAAAAGAACTCCGACTCGATAAGTCCAGGGCGGTTGTGTTGGAGGCCGCAGAGAAAGCCCAAGATATTCTCAACAGTGGCAAGACTCTGTTTGGTGTGAGTTTCGATTCAGAACCGATTCGTGAACTTTTCTTGCTCACAGCCAAACCATTTGTGTACGTGGTCAACGCCGACGAAGAAGAGCTGTCCAATGATAATTTTCGGAAAGAAATGAAGGAACTTGTTGCCCCCGCTGAGGTTGTTTTCTTGGACGCAAAAATTGAATCTGAATTAGTTGAGATTTCCGATGAAGAAGCGCTGGAATTGTTGCAATCAGTTGGGCAAACTGAATCGGGTCTTAACGCGTTAGCCCGGGTGGGCTTTGATGCTCTCGGACTTCAGACTTATCTCACGGCCGGGCCAAAAGAAGCGCGCGCTTGGACGATTCCTCACAATGCAACCGCCCCAGAAGCCGCTGGTGTTATCCATACGGACTTCCAAAAAGGCTTTATTAAAGCTGAAGTTGTATCTTTTGACGACCTGATGGGCGCCGGATCTATGAGTGAGGCAAAGTCACGTGGCAAAGTTCGCATTGAGGGTAAGGACTACATCATGGCTGATGGTGACGTGGTGGAGTTCCGCTTCAACGTGTAAACATCGGTCTTTTTGTCCGTTAGGCGTCAAATAAACCTTCACTGAGATATTTGATCCCAGTGTCACAGGCAACTGCGACCACGGTGTCATTTGGCCCCAATGCCTGAGCGATTGCAATTGCGCCGGCTACGTTCATACCGGTGGACGTTCCGGCAAATATTCCCTCTTTACGGGCAAGTTTGCGGGAGGTTTCTCGAGCTGTTTCCTCGTCAATTGCCATGACCCGGTCGTAATTTTTTGGGTCAAGTTGTGCGGGGACAAAGCCCAATCCGACACCTTCCACCCGATGGGATCCTTTTACGCCACTGCTAAGAATCGGAGAAGACGCCGGTTCAAGGGCAATTAATTCAACCTGAGCCCCGGCTTTGCGAAAGGCTTGCGACGCCCCCATTAACGTGCCTGCGGTACCCACCGTGTCACACATGGCCGTAATCCCATCTGTGCCGAGCGCCTCGAGGAATTCTGTTCCGAGTTTCTCGAACCCATTGACCATGTCAGGGTTGTTCAGTTGATCGGTGTAAAAAGTTCCTGGTTCCTGCGCGATCTCAGCTGCCCGATCCACCATGGCTTGGATCAAGGCTCCGGTGATACCCCCGTCATAGGCTTCAATGATTTCCAGTTCGGCACCAAGTGCGCGCATCATGTGGATCTTCTCTTGGGAAAAAGCATCCGAGGTCACCAAGCGAAATCGATACCCTTTTACACTGCAAATTAGTGCCAACGCGGTGCCAGTACTTCCTCCGGAGTATTCGACGACACTCATTCCAGGTGTCAGTTGGCCTCGCTCCTCGGCTCCTTCGATCATTGCCAGAGCCATACGGTCCTTCTTAGAACCGGTGGGGTTCATGTATTCGAGTTTCAGATAGATCGCAGCTCCGCCGACAGGTGACATTTGCCCGAGATGGACTAGGGGAGTGTTTCCAATTGAATCCAATACGCTTCCAGAAATACGGGTGCTCATAGTCCAAGGTTACTCAGCCAATTGGCCCACAAGTTTATCTGGGATTGAAAATTCCCACAAGATTTCCGCACCGGTCCTTGGGAGCTCAACAAAACCATTTCGGGCAAGAGCTTTTTGACTAGGAATATTGAGTGGATCAGTTTTGGCGCATAGTTGCGTTACTCCCCTTGCGTGCGCGATTTCTATGAGACCTGCGATCGCCTCAGTGCCGAGCCCTTTTAAGCGCTCGCTATCGACCAACTCGTAACCGATCTCCATTGCAAGAGTGCCATCGCTAATGTGCTCGCCCCTAAAGCCAATGCTGCCGATTGCGAGTCCAGTTGATCGTGATCGCAATGCAAAATACATGGGAACTTCTTGCGGAGAATCAAGCTGGGCATTTAACGAAAGGTTCGCAATCATGGTGTCGCCTTTGGTGGGGTAGTCGTTGACCCAGGTCTTACCCTGACGATTGTTAAAGGCGATATCTTCTAGTTCATAATTAAAATCAATAAAGTCCAAGCGACTTGTCTGGTGAAGTGGTTCAACGACTTGGATACCCGCTTCGCGCCACTTGTCTACTGCAGCGTCCGCGTCATGTGAAGCGACGAGAATGAAGTCGGTGTCAAATGTGCTCACAACAAAGATACCAAGGTGTGCGTCGGCGAGGACTTGTGAGATTTGGGCGACGATCCCGGTAAGTGTGAACTCCATGGTTCCGGCCACTCGAAACGCGCACCAATTATCCGAGCGCTCGATGACGCCGACTTTTGGTGCCTCACTAGTAACGCAGGCCAAAGAAAGTTCATCGTAGGTTTTAGTAATCGACCAGAAGTCCGTATTCCTGGGAATTGCAGGATTCGGACCCTGTGGGTCGAGTGCGAGGACCGAGTGGGCGCGGAGCTGGCGGATCAAAAGCATGCCGAATTGTAGCGTTTATGACCCATGTGAAATGGAAATGTGATACAGGCCTATTCTTCGCAGGTGACTTTACGCTCCGATTTACGCAATGTTGCCATCATTGCCCACGTTGACCATGGCAAAACAACCCTCGTGGATGCCATGCTCTGGCAGTCCGGTGCATTCCGCGATAACCAAGATGTAAACGAGCGAGTCATGGACTCCATGGATCTTGAGCGCGAAAAAGGGATCACGATTCTGGCCAAAAACACCTCCGTTCGTTACACCGGCCCATCTGCCCCAGAAGGAATCACCTTCAACATTATTGACACACCGGGTCACGCTGACTTCGGTGGCGAGGTAGAGCGTGGACTGGAAATGGTCGACGGCGTGGTTTTGCTTGTCGATGCTTCAGAGGGACCCCTCCCACAAACCAGATTTGTCCTGCGAAAGGCACTCCAGAAAAACCTTCCGGTAGTGCTTGTTATTAATAAGGTAGACCGGCCAGACTCGCGGATCGCCGAAGTCGTGGACGAAGCCTATGAACTCTTTCTTGACCTTGACGCGAATGAAATTCAAATCGACTTTCCCATTGTGTACACCAGCGCGAAAGCGGGTCGTGCTTCGTTGACTCGTACCGCGGACGGTGGGATGCCAGAGGAGGAAGACCTTGAGCCATTATTCAAGACTCTCATCGGGGCGGTGCCGGCTCCGACCTACACCGAAGGCGCACCACTGCAGGCGCACGTAACCAACCTTGACGCATCCCCATATTTGGGTCGCTTAGCCATATGCCGCGTTCATCAGGGCACGATCACCAAGGGCCAGCAGGTTGCCTGGATGCAAGCGGATGGAACGTCCACCCGCATGAAGGTTGTTGAACTCCTCATGACCGAGGCATTGAGTCGTGTCCCAGCGGAGAGCGCCGGACCAGGCGACATCATCGCGGTCGCTGGTTTCCCCGAAATCACAATTGGTGACACATTGGCTGACCCAGAGAATTCCTTTGCTTTGCCCGTGATCACAGTTGATGAACCCTCGATCTCCATGACAATCGGAATTAATACATCACCTGTGGCCGGTCGTAGTGGGGGAACCAAGTTAACCGCCAACATGGTGAAAGAGCGTTTGCGGGATGAGACGATCGGTAACGTTTCGATTCGAGTGCTTCCCACGGAACGCCCGGATACGTGGGAAGTACAAGGCCGTGGCGAACTCCAGCTAGCGATTTTGGTTGAAATGATGAAGCGAGAAGGCTTTGAACTAACCGTGGGTAAACCCCAAGTGGTCACCCGAGTCATTGATGGCAAGCTTCACGAACCGGTTGAGCGTCTCTCGGTTGATATCCCCGAGGACTACTTGGGCGTCGTCACACAGCTGATGGCTCTGCGCAAGGGCCGCATGGAGCAAATGATCAACCACGGGACTGGCTGGGTCCGCATGGACTACCTCGTCCCTGCCCGAGGGTTAATTGGTTTCCGGACCGAATTCCTCACCGAAACTCGCGGAACCGGACTGCTACACCATGTCTTTGACAATTACGGACCATGGTTTGGTGAATTACGCACCCGCCCAACCGGCGCACTGGTCGCTGACCGAACCGGACCCACCACGGGATTTGCCCTGGCAAACCTTCAAGAGCGCGGAACCCTGTTTGTTGGGCCAGGCACGGAGGTCTACGAAGGCATGGTTGTGGGCGAGAACTCGCGCAGTGATGACATGGATGTTAACCCCACCAAGGAAAAGAAGCTGACCAATATGCGGCAATCTTCGGCAGACGTCTTGGTTCCACTCATTCCCCACAAGCAACTCTCACTCGAGCAGGCACTTGAGTTCTGCCGTGAGGACGAATGTGTTGAGGTCGCCCCGGCGGCGGTCCGGATCCGCAAAGTGACCCTTGACGCTGGCGAGCGCCAACGTTCCGGTCGAAAGACCAAGGCGTAGTAACTACGACGGTGGACAGGAGTTCTTTTCGTCACCGCAGGTGTTCGTAAAAAAATTCCAGCTCTGCCATCATTAAATTTTCAGCCACGATCTCTTGTGAGGTCATATGGGTGACACCGGAAAGTGGCATTACCGAGTGGGTTTTGCCTGCGGACAGCAGTGCTGTTGAAAGTCGAAGTGAATGTGCCACTAGGACGTTGTCGTCGGCGAGACCATGAATAATTAGGAGGGGTCGCTCTAGTTTGTGGGCCCGGCTTAACAGTGAAGCTTCCTCATAACCTTCGGGGTTTTCAGCGGGTACACCGAGATAGCGTTCGGTGTAAGCAGTGTCATAGAGCGCCCAGTCGGTGACCGGAGCACCGGCAATACCCACCTGGAAAATGTCTGGTCGTTCAATTGTTGCCAGTGCCGCTAGGTATCCGCCGAATGACCAACCATGAATACCCACGCGGGTGAGATCAAGATCAAGGTATGTGGCACCGAGCGTGGTTAATGCGTCCACTTGGTCGTGAACGACTTTTTTCGCCAAGTGGGTCGCAATGCTGTACTCAAAATCTGGTCCGTGCCCGGGGGTTCCGCGATTATCAGTGACAACCACCGCAAAACCTTGGTTAGCGAGCCATTGATCTGAGCAAAAAGAGAGACCCGATGCGACTACTCGTGCGTGGTGCGGGCCGCCGTAGGGGGCGCAGATCACTGGGATTTTGGTTCCCCGCTTGTGATTCTCCGGCCAAATAATTGCGCTCTTAAGATTGTGTTGACCTGTGGTTGCGACCGTGACGGTGGGAGTTATGACGGGTGATTCCGCATTGTTGGTAAACACATGTTTGGGCGTATCAAGATCGTTGACGTTATAAAGCGAGTACGTGGCTTTGGTGTGCTCAAAATCGGTGTGGGCCAATAAGAGGAGATCACCCTTACGCACTCCAGAGTTCACAGACTGAACTTTTTCGGGTGCGGAAAGTTGGCCTTTTCCTAGTGAGTAGATGTGTTGGTTGGTGGTCTCACTTTGTCCGGTGTAGGTGATGTCGTCGTCACACATCAGCACGCCCCCGACTTGAATGCCTTCTGGGCTCACTGCCTCTCCGTCAACACAGAGACGAAATGAGTTGCCGAGCGGGCGGATCTCAATCAGTTGACCGGCGTCATTGAGCGTGGGTACTCCATGTGCGACCGTGTGCCATGGCTCTTCGTTCCTGATGTAAATTGATGTTGATGCTAATTCGTTCAATCGAAATATTTCCAGGCTTTTTTGATCCCGAGACAGCACGCTGAAAGTCGCTGCGGAGCCCCGTGGATTCACAGTGACCAGATAGGGATGCGTGTTTTTGTTCCATAGGATTTCATTAATGTCACCCGTGAGCGTGACGCGATGTAACGAGACATTCGCGTTGGGTGTTCCTGCAAATGGGTAGCGGTGTTCGCGCGCTGGCGTGAGCGGATTCGCCGGATCCGGGATCCAGGCGACATCGACCGGGGTCTCATCAACCCGCTCAACAAGTAGGCTCCTAGAGTCCGAAGCCCACCAGTAGCCGCGGACCCGGTCGAACTCTTCAGCTGCTGCAAAATCGGCGAGTCCCCAAAAGACGTTGTCCTCGGCTTCTGCCGGACCACAAAGACGAGTTTCTTTTAGTGAGTGAGTGTCAACGGTGAACAGTGACTCGGCGTGAACAAATGCGACCTGGCTCCCATCGGGGCTGAGTCTTGGGTCGATGCATCCGCCACCGGTCTCAATGGGCGAAGGGAGTCCAATGGCTTCACCTTTTCGTTGGGGCAAGTTGTGCATGAAGAGTTCCCCGTCGAGGGCATAAGTAATTCTCGTGAATTCTGTGTCAGTTGAATATGCGGTCACCCCTTGCGTGACTTCTCTCATCCGCTCCCTGCGGGCAAGCTCCTCGTGCGGGATTTTCCCACCTATTGAAAGCGATGCTGATTCGACCAGGCAGCGTTCAACCCATCCGGAGTCTGTTTTTTCAGCCACCCAAATATCAGTAGTAGGGGTTCGGCCACTGGCTGTCCGTAGGAACAGGATCAGGTCCCCGCTGGGTTTAATGGAGAAGTTTCGAGGCACTCCCAACCGGAAACTGCGGGTCGCTGCCTTCTGTCGGGGAAATGATTCACTCATGTGCGAATCATGCCCTAGCTCGTGTGGCCGGTAAACTAGCCCAGTGACTTCTGATGCGCGACTTTTGATTGTCCATGCCCACCCTGACGACGAGTCAATTGGAACGGGGGCAACTATGGCGAAATATGTCGCGGAAGGTGCCTCGGTGACCTTAGTGACCTGCACCCTTGGTGAAGAGGGAGAAGTCCTGATCCCCGAGTTAGCACACTTGGCGGCTGATCACGATGATTTGTTGGGGGAGCATCGGATTACCGAGCTGACCGATGCCATGGCGATCTTGGGTGTTTCTGACTTCCGGTTTTTGGGAGGTGCCGGTAAATATCGCGACTCCGGCATGATGGGCGTTGAGAGCAACCAGCGCGCGGATTGTTTCTGGCATGCGGACTTGCTGGAAGCCGCCACAGATTTAGTGACAATTATTCGAGAGGTTCGACCACAAGTTGTCGCCACCTACGACGACTTTGGTGGGTATGGTCACCCCGATCACATCCAGGCGCACCGGGTAACTACCTATGCAATTGCGCTAGCCGAGAGCCCAAGCTTTAAGCCGGAACTGGGTGAGACTTGGTCAGTGGCCAAGGTTTATTGGACCGCGTTTCCCAAGAGCAGAATTGTGGAAGGAATTACCAAACTCAAAGAGATTGGTGACGAAAGTGAGTTTGCATCGATGGATCCGGATGATATCCCGTTTGCGGTTGACGACTCGGTGATCACGACCGTGATTGATGGAGCGGCTTTCACTTCGGCCAAATTCGCGGCACTTACCGCCCACAAAACGCAGGTGACCACTGATAGTGGATTCTTTGCGCTGTCGAATAACTTGGGCCTTGAAATCTTTAGCGAGGAGCACTTTCGTTTAGTTCGTGGAAAATTGCCTAGTCTGGGTCAGGAAAGCGACCTATTTGAGGGACTCAATCTTGCATGAACCAATTCGACGCAGCCTGCTACTCGTGGGATTCGTCATCATGGGATCTGCCATCGGGATTGCCGGCGCTTTCATTCAGGCACATCGGTCGATCTTTTCCATTAGTGAGTTTGTAATAGTTCTGCCGTGGGGCACGGCCTTGCTGCTGGTCGCACTTGTGACGGTGACCCGCTTGGCCACCCTCGCCACAGGGACCCGCTGGGCTGCTTGGCTGTTCTTCACAGGGTGGCTGGCGTCGACAGTTTTTCTGGCGGCGGACTCGCCATCGGGTGATCTGGCAATTAGTTCAGGAGCCCGTCAAGTGGTGTATCTCTTTGGCGGAATTGTCTTGGGTGCCTCTGCCGCGACACTCCCGGTTGATTTTTTGGCACGAAAGGGAACCCATCGACTCCTACGGCCGTCAGTCCTCTCGGAGTAGTAGTGCAATTTGGCGGCATGTCGCGTCAAATTCATCTGAGGGCAGTGCTTACCATTGAGGCCTAGCCCAATAGGTCGCAAGTAAAACCTTGATGTCAACAGTTGTGGAGATAAGTTGTGAGTGAGCATCAGCAGATGCCCGCAATCTCGAAGCGCAATCTCTTGTGGATTGGGGGTGGAATCGGGGCTTTGTTCGCCTTTTTCCTGGGCATATACGCCGCGACCAATGACGGGGTACGGCCAGGAACGACCGTCTCTGGTGTGGCGATTGGCGGTATGAGTACTGGCCAGGCAGTGGACGTGATCGAGGAGTCCTTGGGCACTGCTTTAAACCGAAAAATTGAAATTTCCGCTGGTGATCAAGTTTTTAAAGTGCGTCCCCGGGCTGCCGGAATCACCCTTGATGCCGCAGCAACAGTTGAGTCGGCCACTATGCGTGGCTTTAATCCATTTGGTGTGATCTCCGATTTAACCGGTTCACTCGAGATTGAACCCGTAATTTTGGTTGATCAGGACTTACTTTCACAATCAGTAGCGTCAATCGCGGACGCTGTCAGCCTGAAACCGATTGAACCGAAACTGTCCGTGACCCAAAAAAATATTTCACTCACCCAGGGAAGTGATGGTCTAGAAGTTGATCGCGTGGAGCTGGGCACCCAAATTATCGCGGCGGCTCCTAAACCCCGATCAATGATTGAAGCGCCGATAAAAGTTATGCCACCGAGAGTTTCTGCAGCGAATGCAATTAACGCAGAGACTTTGGCCAAGCAAGCGGTTGCCAATCCAGTGAACATTGTGGTCAAAGACGTTCAAGCCGTCATTGACCCAGAAACTATTGCCCAGGCGCTTTCTTTTACTAGTCAGGGCAATCAACTTTCGCCGGAACTCAACGGCGCGTTGCTTTACGCATCAATCGCTAATGAACTCAAGCGGGTGGAAACGCCGGGACGTAACGCAAGTTTCAAAATTGAAAATGGGAGTCCAGTTGTGGTTCCCTCGGTCGTGGGCGAAGGTGTCTCAGATGCGCAGCTGGCGACTTCGGTGCTGGGGGTCCTCTCCGCCCCTGGAAGTGATCGAAGTGTTTCTGTCGCGCTGGGAACACGCGATCCTGAGATAACGACCCTAGAGGCACAGCAGCTCGGTATTAATGAGAAGCTTTCGACCTTTACTCAAGATTTTGTTTATGCTCCCTACCGTGTTACCAATATTGGACAGGCAGCAAAGTATGTAAACAACACAATCTTGATGCCAGGGGAAACTTTTTCGATGAATGACACAATTTATGAGCGCACTGTCGAAAATGGGTACACGGTGGGGACAATTATTGGAGTTGGTGGCATTTTCGAAGAGGCTCTCGGTGGAGGCGTTTCTGCGGCGACAACGGCAGTGTGGACAGCAGCTTTCTTCGCAGGCATGGAACGAACCGACACTCGAGCTCATTCGCTCTACATTTCCCGTTACCAACCGGGCTTGGAAGCAACCGTGGCCTGGGGAGTTTTCGACATGAAATTCACAAATAACTTGTCCCGTGCCGTATTGATCAAAACGAAAATGACAAACAGCTCAATGAAAGTTACCTTCTGGGGAACTAAGGAGTTCGACTCGATTGAAGCGGAATTTGGGGAGCGGGTCAATGTCAATAAATCTAAGAAAACTGTCAAGAGGAACAAGAAATGTGTAGCTCAGTCGGGCATTGAAGGATTCACCATTACCGTTAATCGGGTTTTCATCAAAGATGGGCAAGAAGTGAAACGCGAACCCATGACCACGATCTACAGGGCGGGTCCGAATATTGTGTGCAAGAAGAAAAAGAAAGAACCCAAGCCAGAAGTAATCGATCCCTCGGGTGTCAATTCAGATGACGCCGTACCCACCCCCGCAGATGCGGAGAGCATTTTTGCAGCAAACAGACCGGAGCTGTGAGAAAACTAGGTCTTAGTGGTTTCGAGTTGTGAGCCTTCACTGGTATCAACGACGGTGAACCCACGCTCTGCGATTTGGTCGCGCAATTGGTCACTTAATGCCCAGTCTCGTGCGTTGCGAGCGGCATTGCGTTGTTCCAGCAATTGGGACACATCAGGGGGAATCTCAGAAAGTGAGTTCAGGTCATGGCCAACTTCTCGGGTGAGATCTAACCCAAACAGCGAATCTAGGTAAGCAAACATTTCGAATTTTGAACCGTCACTTATCTGCGGGTTCTTCTCCAATATTCGCAGGGCATTAACCGCCATGGGCGTATTGAGATCTTCGGCGAAGTACCCTGCGATTTCGGCAATGAGCCCTTGATCCATTGCTTGGGACTCGCTTTGAGACCACACGTTAACTTTACGGCGCCAACGATCGAGGAGTTCTTGCGAGGAAGCCAGGACTTCCCATGTGAGGTTCATTTGACTCCGGTACTTGTGCTGTAGGAAGGCTAACCGAATCACCAACGGGTCATATCCACGATCGATAATGTCTTGTACGAGCACAACATTGCCGGAGGACTTACTCATTTTCCGTGACTCGAAAAGTAGGTGTTCGGCATGAACCCAGTGGCGAACTACTTCGTGGTCACCAGAAATGGCCGAGTTGCTTTGAGCCCGTTCATCTTCATGGTGGGGGAATCGAAGGTCGATTCCCCCCGTATGAATATCGATGCTTTCGCCGAGAAGATCCATACTCATGGCGCTGCATTCGGTATGCCAACCGGGGAACCCACGGCCCCAGGGCGTTTCCCAGGTGAGCTGAGTACGAGTATCTCCAGCAGATTTCCATAATGCCCAGTCGGCGTGGAACCGCTTGGCGGATTCATTCTCGTCCGGATCAAATTTGTGACCGGGCCGCAGGGCATCGAGCCTATTCCCACTTAATGCCCCATAACTAGGGAAGGACTCGGCCGAAAAGTACACCGAATTATCAGTTCCCACATATGCGTTACCGCTATCAATTAACTTTCCAATCAAGTCGAGCATTGAATCGATGGACTCACTTGCTTTGGGATAATGATCGGCCGGATAAATGTTGAGCTGGGCGAGGTCGTGGTGAAACCTGTGTTCAAAACGCTGGGCGATCTCGAGGGCGCTCTGACCCGTTTTTTCAGATTCGGCGAGCATTTTGTCCTGTGGGGCAGGATCCAACTGCGCCTCACCTAATCCCGTGTCGTCGGCCATGTGTCCAACATCAGTGATGTTTTGGACAACGGTTGTCCGAAGTCCCTGGTGGCGCAGGGTGCGCGCAATTAAGTCGGTAACCAAGAAAGTACGCATATTTCCCACATGGGCATCTCGATAAACTGTGGGCCCGCACGCGTAGATGCGGGCGATTTTAGGGTGCGCTGTCTCGACGGGATCAATTTTTCGGGTCATCGTGTTGTAGAGCCGCACCCCCGCAGCCTAGACGCTGGCCAGATTATGGGGACGGTAGGTGCATGGACAATGCAGAGACGGTAGGTTCAGCGGTGAGAATAGACTTCCCTCACCCGGCGCAATGACATTGCGCCCTACTTTTTGGAGCGACAGTGACTTACGTGATCACCCTTCCCTGTGTAGACCTCAAGGACAGGTCCTGCATTGAAGAATGCCCGGTGGATTGCATCTATGAAGGCGACCGCATGTTGTATATCCAAGCCGATGAGTGCGTCGACTGTGGCGCATGTGAGCCGGTATGCCCGGTTGAGGCTATTTACTATGAAGACGACGTTCCCGCAGAGCACCAAGCTTTTACTGCCGCCAATGTGGACTTTTTTGTTGACCTAGGTTCACCTGGGGGAGCCTCGAAGTTGGGACCCCAGACATTCGATGCACCCCTGCTCGCAAGCATCGAAACCCAAACACACGACGAATAACCTGGTCAAAGAGCGCTTTTGTGACTGGAGATCGTTGGGCGCAATTACCTGATTTTCCATGGGATGCGCTTGTCCCTTTCGCAGAGATCGCGCTCAAGTATTCCGATGAAATGATTGACTTGTCCGTGGGGACACCCGTGGACTCAACCCCACTGCTTGTTCAGCAAGCACTTGCCCAAGCATCAGATGCGCCCGGGTACCCCACCACGGCCGGCATCGCACAACTATCGGCCACCTTCATTGACTGGGCCCGTACAACTTTGGGAGCTCCAGGCACCATCGGAGTTCTACCTTCCATCGGTTCAAAGGAGCTCGTTGCCGCTCTACCGAACCTGCTTGGCTTGGGAATACATGACCGATTGGTGATTCCTGAAGTCGCCTACCCGACCTATCAGGTGGGCGGTCTTGCCGCGGGCCTGGAGGTAGTCGCCACGGACTCACCCGAATTGCTGTCCACCCCGGTATCCATGGTGTGGCTTAATTCACCGTCAAACCCAACCGGTGAAGTGCTGAGCCTGGCAAGGCTCCAAGACTTGGTTTCTTGGGGTCAATTACACGACGTTGTGATCGCGAGCGACGAGTGCTATTTCGAACTTGGTTGGGAGGCCGAGCCTGTGTCCATTTTGGATCAGCGAGTTAATGGCGGAAACCTCACCGGGTTACTCGCGGTGCATTCACTTTCCAAACGATCCAATATGGCCGGTTACCGTTTCGGGACTCTGGCCGGTGATCCGGAATTGGTGCGTCGGATTTTGGGAATCCGCAAACACTTAGGCATGATGGTCCCCACATTTGTGCAGTATGGCGCCGTCGCCGCTTATCAAGATGTCCAGCATGTCCGTGAGCAAAAGGAGCGATATCGCGCCAGGCGGGCTGCACTCAAGGGGGCGTTAAGCGCCTTTGGGTTTGAGATTTGTCACAGTCAAGCCGGGTTGTACCTGTGGGCAACCCAAAACAAAGACTGCTGGGAGAGCGTGGCAGGCCTGGCAGAATTAGGAATCTTGGTCACTCCAGGTGTTTTCTATGGGGAGAAAGCTCAAAAGTTCGTTCGAGTGGCACTCACTGCGAGTGATCTGGCCGTTGCACAGGCGGTCTCGCGCCTGACCGCGGGTGTGTAGGCGGATTTTTGCGAACGACGAGTGGCCGGTAGTCTTCCCCTGTGACCGACAACGTGCTTAATTTCCCGGGTGGGACCCTTGATCTTCCTGTCGTCAACTCAAGCGAAGGGGAGAATGGCTTGGGCATTAGTTCGCTGCTCAATGCTACCGGTAACGTCACATTGGACCCGGGTTTCGTGAACACGGCGTCGTGCACTTCCGCTATTACTTATATTAATGGTGAAGAAGGAATCCTCCGCTACCGTGGTTACCCCATTGAGCAACTTGCTGAAAAATCCTCATTTCTTGAAACTTCATACCTGTTAATTTATGGCGAATTGCCCACGCCGGCACAGTTAGCCGATTTCGAATCACTGATCACCCAGCACACCATGTTGCATGAAGATCTACGACGCTTCTTTGACGGCTTCCCGCGGGATGCCCATCCAATGCCGGTGCTGTCTTCGGCCGTTTCAGCGCTCTCAACTTTCTACCAAGATTCCCTGGATCCATTTGATCAGGAGCAGGTTGAGATTTCGACTATTCGGCTGCTCGCCAAGGTCACGACAATCGCGGCCTACGCTTACAAAAAGTCCGTCGGTCAGCCCATGCTCTACCCGGATAATTCCCTCGGGTTTGTTGAAAATTTCTTACGCATGACTTTCGGGGTACCCGCTGAGGAGTACGTTGCTGACCCGGTGGTTGTTCGGGCCTTAAATCAATTGTTTATCCTGCATGCAGACCACGAGCAGAACTGTTCCACGTCGACTGTGCGACTGGTTGGCTCATCCCACGCAAATCTTTTCGCTAGTGTCTCAGCCGGAATTAACGCGCTATTTGGGCCTCTGCACGGCGGAGCTAATCAGGCTGTTCTAGAAATGCTCGGCGAGATCCACGACTCGGGCGAGGGGGTCGAGGCATTTATTCAGAGAGTGAAAGCGCGCGAGGATGGCGTAAAGCTCATGGGCTTTGGCCACCGCGTGTACAAAAATTACGACCCCCGCGCTGCGATTGTGAAAAAGACGGCCTACGAGGTCCTCGAGGCACTTAATGTTAAAGACCCACTTTTGGACATTGCACTTCAACTCGAAGCAGTTGCACTCGAAGACCCATATTTCATCGAGCGCAAGTTGTACCCGAATGTTGATTTTTACACGGGCTTAATTTACAAGGCGATGGGATTCCCTACCCGCATGTTCACGGTGCTTTTTGCACTTGGCCGGTTACCCGGCTGGATCGCCCAATGGCGTGAGATGATCGAGGATCCAACTACCAAGATTGGTCGCCCCCGCCAGGTGTACACGGGTGCAATTGAACGCAGTTACCCAACGGGCTAGAAAATGATTAAGCAGGGCCTAGTGCAATGCGGCGTTGAGTCCCCCCCATGAGCCATTGCGCTTGACGGCTTCTATGCCACCGGTCACGGAGTTCCTGCGAAATAGCAAATCGTGGGCGCCGGAGAGTGCGCTAGCTTTAACCACTTCACCATCGGGTAGCAACACTTTGCTGCCCGCGGTGACATAAAGTCCTGCTTCGACAACGCAATGGTCCCCTAGTGAGATTCCAATTCCGGCATTTGCGCCGATCAAGCACTCGCTGCCGACCGAAATCATTTCCTTTCCACCCCCGGAGAGAGTACCCATGATGGATGCGCCACCACCAATATCTGAGCCGGCTCCCACTATCACCCCGGCTGAAATGCGACCTTCGACCATGGACGTTCCGAGTGTCCCTGAGTTGAAGTTCACAAATCCTTCATGCATGACTACGGTTCCGGGTGCTAGGTGGGCACCAAGTCGCACCCGGTCAGCATCAGCGATGCGAACGTCACCTGGGGCTACGTAATCCACCATTCGCGGGAAGCGATCCAGGCCAAAGATTGTTAATTGATTGCCGCGGGCGCGGGTACGTAGACGCACTTCACTTACCCGTTCCACTGGAATGGGCCCAAGGTTTGTCCACGCGACGAGCTCCAACTTGCCGAAAATTCCATCCATATTGATTGATCGAGGCGTTACGATTCGGTGCGAGAGCAGGTGCAAACGCAAGTACGCATCGGCACCATCAACGGGAGGCAACGAAAGATTAGAGATTTCAGTGCGAATGCCGCGGACGGTGACCCCGCGCAATTCGTCGTGGACCGCGCCGGCATCGAGGCCGGGAATATCAATTGGTGTTGAACCTAAGGTGGGGTCTGGGTACCACACGTCGAGCAACGTCTCGACGCTGTAGGTGGCCAACCCGAAAGCGCTTGCAGGTCCATTTAGCAAATTTTCGTCCACCGCACTACCGTAGTGGCGTGAGCATTCCCGGGCCGACGGCACCTTTCTCTCTTCACGCAGACCTGCTAGATCTGACGGCAAGCTTGATCGACATCCAGAGCGAATCGCACCAAGAAGAACAGCTGGCAAACCTTGTTCAGCAAGCGCTAGAGGGTTACTCACATTTACACGTCACTCGGATTGGAAACTCGGTGATTGCCACCAATCATGCCGATCGAGGTGACCGCGTCATTATCGCAGGTCACCTTGACACCGTTCCGGTCAATGGGAACCTTCCTCATCGCGTGGACTCGGATCGGATTTACGGGTTAGGGGCCTGCGACATGAAAGGTGGGGTGGCGGTTGCATTACAACTTGCGGCAACCGTCCTCCAACCGGTGCGGGATCTCACATTCATTTTCTATGAAGCTGAAGAAGTTGCCTCCGAGTTCAATGGTTTGCAAAAAATAGCTGATCTCGCGCCTGAGTTTTTGGAAGCTGACTTTGCGGTGCTGATGGAACCTAGCAATGCGCATATTGAGGCGGGCTGCCAAGGAACTATTCGAGCCCGTATTACGACTCGCGGTGAGCGTTCCCACAGTGCTCGCGGGTGGATGGGTAAAAACGCGGTTCACCAAGCGCGAGAGATTTTGGAAATCCTTGAAAATTACGATCCGCGAACCCCGGTAATTGATGGTCTCACATTTCGGGAAGGGCTCAATGCGGTCGGAATTGTAGGAGGTGTGGCTGGAAATGTAATCCCTGATGTCTGCACGGTTACCGTAAATTACCGGTTCGCACCAGATAAATCCCTGGAGCAAAGCGTTGCTCACCTGCACGATCTTTTTAGTGATTTCGAGATTGAGGTGACCGACCAAGCGTCAGGGGCCCTTCCCGGGTTGTCACAAGCTGCGGCCCAAGCATTTGTTCAAGCAACAGGTGCGAAGGTCGCACCAAAATTTGGTTGGACCGATGTTGCTCGTTTCTCAGCGATGGGAACCGCGGCGGTAAATTACGGCCCTGGAAATCCGGCAATCGCGCATAGCCAGGGCGAATTTGTGAGTAAGAGTGAACTTGCAAGTGTGTTGGCAAGCCTGCGCAGTTGGTTAACACAGCAAGGTTCGAATTTTCATGATGGAATACTCCAATGACGCTAGTTTTCGTGGTTATTGCGATCCTGGTGATTGTTGGGGCAGCAATGGCGATCACCGGCAGATTCGCACCAAGTGTGGGAATTGAGAACACGGGTGACTACACACTTGAGTCAGCCGGCTTTGACGTCACGCTTCGGGGTTACCGAATGGATGAGGTTGATCAAAGAATCGCTGAGCTTGAAGGCAAAATTACCGAACTCGAAGCGAATCTACAGCGATGAGCACCAAGAGAGTCCGTCGCCTTGATCTGGATATTGTGATTAACGCGCCAGTGCAGGAAGTCTTTGATGCATTCACCGCCTGGACCCAGCAGAATCGCTGGATGGTCGGTACGAGGGTTGAAGTGCGCGCAGGTGACGGCAAAAGCGTGGGCTCCGTGATCGCGGGCTGGACCGGGGTCGGACCGGTGGGCTTTTGGGACACAATGGAAATAACCCTCTGGGAGGCCCCTTATCGCGTTGACGTCCTGCATACCGGCTCCTTAGTTAAAGGAACGGGGACCATGGAGGTGGTTGCGCTGCCGCAGAACACGTCCCGGTTTATTTGGAGCGAGGATTTCGAGTTGCCTTTGGGCGTGCTGGGGGCTGTTGGCTGGCCACTGGGTAAATACCCGATGCTCGCCGGTGTGAAGAAATCTCTCACGGCACTTAAACGTGAAATTGAGTCTGGCGATTCCTTTTCAGGGCACACGTAAAGGCTTTCGGTAACCTGACATACTGCACGTGATGCAATCCCAGATGCTTCCTCGCCAGCTCTTGCCGGATCAGTTACGTGGGTTGGCACTGCTGGGAATCGTGCTGGTGAATGCCCCTTTTTTGGGAATTAGCGGGTCTGGGTACGACAATTCAGCAATTGACACCACCCTCGATCGAGTAGTTGCCTTTTTAGTAACCATGCTGGCCCAAGGGAAATTCTATTTAATCTTTTCTTTCCTTTTTGGTTATAGCGCACTTTTTATTCTTAAAGACGACGGCAAGATACGTCGGGTTATTTATCGGCGTAGGTTGGTGGCGCTCTTACTGCTCGGCATTGTCCATCTCGTGTTTTTCTTCGTGGGTGACATCCTGGTCAGTTATGCGATTCTTGGTTTCGGGCTTCTACTCGTTTTCGCACGCCCAGATCAAGTGGTTGCTCGGGTCGCAATCGTCGTGGGTGCTTTCACGTCTTTCATACTTTTAGTTTTTGCTGCTCTAGCGTTAGCTTTGGCACAACCCTCCAGCAACTCGGGGATCCAGAACTACAACGAAGTGATGGCGACCGGAAACTTTCTTGATCAAGCTCTGAGTCGAATTCAGGTGATCCCAGAAGTGTTGGCGGCGATCGTTGTGGTCCAGTGGGGATTCACTTTTGTTGCCTTTTGCCTCGGATTGCTCGCGGCCCGCCACCAGTTGCTGGCCGAACCGCACAACCGAGAAGAGCAATTCCGTCGAGCTGCCATCTGGGGTCTGGGCCTGGGCTTACCCCTGCAATTTGCCACCACGTGGTTCATTCTTGGACCTGGCCGCGCGGTAGGAGAGCAGGCAGATGGGTTATCAGGTGCGGCAAGCGTGCTGGGGATTTTGGTCGCTCCAGTTCTCACGGTCGGGTACATTGGGGCGATTGCCGTAATCAGCGTGCGAGCACCTGCATTGCTTCGGGCCGTAGTGCCTGCCGGCCGCACATCGCTCACCGTGTACTTGGGCGAGTCCGTGCTGTTGACCATTGCGTTCAGCGCGTGGGGTCTTGGTCTCTTTGGCCAATTGGGGGCGATGTCGGTCACCCTTTTGGCGATCTTCTCGTGGGCGATCCTCGTACTTACCATGACCCTGTGGCTTCGGCGCTTCTCCCAAGGCCCGCTGGAAGCCTTGACCGCCCGTTATGTGAAGCGGCCCACCCGTGGCCTGTGATCGAGTTCGCGGGCCACTTTCACAGATCTAGTAGCCGCCCACTTGTGCGAAGGGGGTCCAATCTGAGGGCGAGTAGGCTCCCCTAGGGCCGGTACGGAATAATGGGGTCTTCGACCCGGGCACGCCGGGGAATTCAGTGGCGCTGGGCGCCACGAGGACTTGGCTGGAAGGGGACACACTTATGGCCGCTATGAAGCCACGTACCGGAGACGGACCAATGGAGGTCACCAAAGAAGGCCGCAGTTATGTGATGCGAGTCCCCTTAGAGGGCGGCGGGCGGTTGGTAGTTGAATTAAAGGCCGACGAGGCCAAGGAACTGGGCGAGAAGCTTCTGGCTGTTTTCGCCTAAAAGAACCCGGCTACTCCGGGGTTCGAAGTGAGGCCAAGAACAGACCTGCACCCACGGTGAGAAGTGATGGTAGCCAGTCATTGTCAGAGCGCAATTCAGTGGCCAGTTCGCGCATGGCGGTTGCTTCGTAGTCTCGGGCGGACGCATCAGCAATCCCGGCGGCGAATGCCCCGTGGAAAATGACCAATCCGCCAATTCGTAGTAGGCGCTTCGTCTGAATAAGAATGGCTGGATACTCACCTGCGTCGGCATCGACAAAAATTAGGTCGTAGGCGGCGTCAGAGAGGCGGGGGAGTACATCAAGGGCGCGACCTGCGATCAATCGGGTGCGATTGGATTCACACCCAAGGCTAGTAAAAAGTTCCTTCGCATGGCGCTGATACTCCGCCTCAAGATCGATACTGGTGAGCACCCCACCGGTCTTCATTCCTTCGAGTAGAGCGGCGCCTGAAATACCGGTTCCCGTGCCGACCTCAATGATTGCCTGCGTCTTGGTTGCGGCCGCCAGAAGTTCCAGTAGGGCAGCAACTTGATGGCTGACACACTCAATTCCCAGGTCCGCAGCGTGTGCCCTGGCATCACGGAGCTCCCCGGCATGCTCAGCGTCAAATTCGTCCAAGTAGTTCTCAGTAAACTCGGCGGCTATTGCGGTAATCGCTGGATGGGACATCTCACTCCTTACTGGATTGACACCTATTACAAGCGCTCTTCCAAGAGCCTAGTGGCAAGCCTTCGCACACCTACATGCGCGCGCGTTAGGCTTGTGGGGTGAGTGAATATCCGCCAACAAACTTTGTGGTACCCCCGCCGATTCCGTTACCTCCACCGCGCAAAGAACGGCGCCGTGGACTTGGCGTGCTGGGAACAGTATTCGTTTCCGCTGTGACCGCTGTAGTCGTTGGGGGTGTCGCCGGGCTTGGCGGATACGTGATCGGATCCAGTGGAGATGAAAATTTAAGCGTCTCGAACAATATTGTGAAGCTACCGCAGATTGATGGTGCGGCCAACGCAAATTCGAGCGATGTCGCCGCGATCGCTGAGTCAGTTTTGCCAAGTGTTGTTTCAATTCTGATTGAAGCTGGCAACAATTCCGGTAGCGGTTCAGGTTTTATTGTGCAGTCTGATGGCTATATTCTGACGAACAATCACGTGGCAGCACCGGCAGCAAATGGTGGGGAACTCACGGTTGTTTTTGATGACGGTAGCGAGGCGATTGCTAAAATTGTTGGTCGCAATACTTCCTATGACCTCGCGGTACTTAAAGTTGATCGAGATGGTTTGCCGGCCGCTGTCCTGGGGGACTCAAGTGCTGTGCGGGTCGGGGAAGCCGCAATCGCGATTGGTGCTCCGCTAGGTCTCAATGGCACGGTTACGGCGGGCATCATCAGCTCGCTGGATCGACCGGTTACCGCTGGCGGCAGCGGTGAGCTGGCCTTTATTAACGCAATTCAAACTGATGCGGCGATCAACCCTGGAAACTCTGGGGGTCCATTACTTGATGACACCGGGCGGGTAATTGGGATTAACTCGGCAATTGCGACCTTGGCCGGCTCAATTGGCGGGGAGAGGGGGTCGATTGGACTTGGTTTTGCCATCCCGATTGACACCGCGAAAAGAATTGCCGAAGAATTAATCGCCACAGGCGACTCGCAAACCCCGATCATTGGGGTGGTGCTTAACACTGCATTCACCGGCGACGGGGCCGCAGTCAGTGAAATTACCCCCGGTGGGCCGGCGGAGAAGGCTGGGGTTCGGGTGGGGGATGTCATTATCGGATTTAATGGACGCCAAGTTGCCGACTCAACTGAGCTGGTGGTTGTGATTCGAAGTTATGCACCGGGTGAAGGGGTCGAGCTCACCTTCACGCGCAACGGACAGTCCACAACGGTTCCGTTGACTTTGGGCTCTTCCAGCACAATTGGTTAGAGGGGGTCGGGGTAGACAAGGGTGGCTCCGGCGTAACCTAATGTTGTGTTTGACATCGGAGTCGGGGAACTGATCGCGCTCGGGGTGCTCGGTCTGCTGATTTTCGGCCCAGAGCGACTGCCCCGAGCCGCGGCTGACGCGGCGAAGTGGTTGCGGCAAATTCGTGAGATGGGCGCAACTGCGCGCAAAGATTTGTCCGAGTCCTCAGGTCTAGACCTTCAAGACACAATTAATACGGTCAAAGGCCTCGGCGAATACCACCCCCGCAAACTTGCGACCTCATTGTTCACAGATGACGCGTCTGTTGAAGAAACCGGTGGTGCGAAGAAACCAGAGAAACCAGCGTTTGACCCTGATGCGACCTAACGCCCTGCCGGGGTGATGTTGAGGTTCATTCCTGCCAGTCCGCGGGGCTTGGCACTGAGTTTCTGGGCAATCGCTGCAATGACAACAGCAGCATCAGAGTCTGGAAAAGCACTGACGAGGGGTTCGCCAGTATCTCCACCTTCGCGCAACCGAACATCAAAGGGAATATTTCCCAGAACCGGAATGTTGGTTCCCAATGTTTTGCTCAAGCCGTCGGCAACAGATTTACCTCCGCCAGCACCGAACAGGTCGATTGGTTCGCCGCAGTGTGGGCAAGGGAATGAGCTCATGTTCTCAATTACACCGAATACTTTTTGATTCGTTTGGGCTGCAAGCGTGCCCGAGCGAATCGAAACATCGGCGGCTCCTTGTTGGGGGGTAGTGACCACGATCAGTTCTGCCTGTGGCAGGAGCTGGGCTGTTGAAAGCGCGATGTCTCCGGTTCCTGGTGGCAAGTCCAAGAGCAAGAAATCTAGGTCGCCCCACCAGACGTCGGTGAGGAATTGCTCAAGTGCCCGATGCAGCATTGGTCCGCGGAAGGCAACAGGTTGCTCGATTCCGCCAGGTTTAAAGGAAAACATTGACATTACTCGGACGCCGTTACCCTGCGGCGGCATGATTAAGCCTTCCACCATGGTGGGTGGGGTCATGGCGTTAAGAATCTTAGGAATCGAGTGACCGTACACATCGGCATCGAGTAGTCCGACTGAGAAACCTTGTTGAACTAGTGCAACCGCAAGGTTAGCGGTAACCGAGGATTTGCCAACCCCACCTTTACCTGAAGCAATGGCGAAGATTTTGGTGAGAGATCCTGGTGTGTTGAACGGAATCTCTTTGTCTTCTTTGCCGCGGAGGGTTTGACGCATCTGGCCACGCTGTTCTTCCGACATAACATCTAGATCGACTTTTACCTCAACCACTCCCGGAACTTGCATCACTGCGTGAGTCACACGCTCTGTGATGGTGGCCTTCATGGGGCAACCGGCGACGGTCAAGAAAATCCCCACTTCGACCACACCATTTTTGCCAAGCTGGACTCCCTTAACCATGCCGAGTTCAGTAATCGGCCGGTGGATCTCAGGGTCATCGACACTGGCAAGTGCAGTGTGTACCGCGTCTAGATTAATCGGGCCGTTAGATTCGGCGGATTCATTCGACTTATTGGGGGTGGAGGCCATGGTCTGATGCTACTGGGGGAGTGTGATCTGACAATTGGGCACTTTCGATTCGATCAAGGCGGGCACTTATTTCTTCGAGTAGGTCGCGCAATTCGCCACGCAAATAGTCGCGGGTGGCGAGCTCGCCCATAGCATCTCGGACATCAGCAATTTCCCGGGCGAGGTAATCACTGTCGGCAAGAATGCGTTCATTGCGGCTTCGGTCCTCTTGGAATTGAACGCGGTCCCGGTCGGTTTGACGGTTTTGAGCGAGCAAAATAAGTGGCGCGGCGTAGGAGGCTTGCAAGGATAACAGCAGGGTAAGAAAAATAAACGGGAAAATATCCGGTTTAAGATTTTCCGGTGCGAAGACGTTCCAGCCAATCCACGTGATGACCACAACCGTCATCCAGGCAATAAATGCCCATGATCCGATCCGGCGGGCGACCCGCTCAGACATCGCACCAAAAACCTCGGGGTCGTACACCGGTCGACGGGCACGGCTGCGCTCAAGGGGTTGATCGAGGCGTCTTTTGCGACCCGGGTATTTTACAGATTTAGTCACGGTGCATCACCGGATCGTCGTGTCCCCAGCCATCGGGTAATTCGCGCCAACCCTGCGGCAACATGTGGTCCACTAGATCATCGAAAGTAACTGCCCCAACGAGCGAACCTGTTTCGTCAACAACCGGCAACGCGACCAGGTTGTACGC
>CAJIYV010000095.1 GCA_905181745.1 uncultured Actinomycetes bacterium
GCACAACGCGAAAGCGGGTCTTCGATCGGGAGACGCAAAGATCAAGATTGGCACGGCCACCAGCTCTCTGGACACGCGGAAGACCGAGCAGGCACACGTCGTGATGGGAACGCGCGGAATGATTCGGGGCGATGACCGTCGTTTTACTGGGGCGATCCTATCCACCGTATTAGGTGGGGGCATGAGTTCTCGACTTTTCCAAGCGGTGCGCGAACAACGTGGACTCGCCTATTCCGTGTTCGCGTACTCGCAGAGCTTCCGTGACTCAGGGATTTTCGGAATTTACGCTGGTTGTATTCCCACAAAGTTGGATCAAGTTCTTGACGTGTGTCAGAACGAGCTTGCTGACTTAGTTGACAAAGGGGTCACGAATTCGGAACTGCGAAGAGCCAAGGGCCAGGTAAAAGGTGGAACAGTGCTTGGCCAAGAAGATACGGGAGCCCGCATGAGCCGCATCGCTAAATCGGAGTTGTACCAAGAGGAACTGCTCTGCGTGGAAGACGTCCTCGCACGGGTAGATCAAGTAGAGGTTTCGAATGTAAATGCCATGGCGAGGGAATTTCTCAGCGAACCATTAGCCCTAAGCGTGATCGGCCCGTACAAGAAGTTGAACCCTCCCATAGGCTTTGTACCTCCGCTTTCGATCTCGCGCGCATAGGGAAGGACAGCCATGGGCAAGAAGATCCGAGTAGGCGTTATTGGTGCAAATGGCAAAATGGGGTCCAGCGTGGTCGCAGCCATACAAACTGACGCACAATGTGAATTGGTCGCAGCGGTAGACATTGATGATTCACTGGAAGAGTTATTGAAGGCACGTTGTGAAGTAGTGGTGGATTTCACCAACCCTGCAGTCGTGATGGAGAATCTTGCTTTTTGTATCAAAAATGGAATTAATGCGGTGGTGGGAACATCGGGTCTTACGCCCGAACGTGTTGAAACTCTCGAGCTCTGGGCAGGTCAACGAGCAAATTCGCGAGTTCTTATCGCACCGAATTTTAGTATGGGTGCAGTTCTCATGGTTGCATTTTCCGCAATCGCAGCACCATATTTTGAATCCGTTGAAATTGTTGAGTCTCACCACCCAGAAAAAGTGGATGCGCCTTCAGGGACGGCTCGCTTCACAGCCGAAAAGATTGCGGAAGCCAGGCAGGGTCACGCCCCCAGCCCGGATGCAACAGATCCTCAAGATCTGGGCGCGCGAGGGACCAGCGTGAATGGGGTCCCGATTCATTCGGTGAGATTACGCGGATTGGTCGCTCACCAGGAAGTAGTATTTGGGTCGACCGGTGAAACCCTCACGATCACACATGACTCACTGAACCGCGATTCTTTCATGCAGGGCGTGTTGATTGCTATCAAGGAAATTAACCATATTGATGGAGTCGTGGTTGGCCTAGAAAATGTCCTTCCGCTAGGAGGCTGAGAGCGTGATCTTCCATCGGTTCACCGGAACTGCCAAACCTCTATTCGGGAACGCTCCACCTGCGCAGTAACTGAAAAAGTACATCTAGTCTTTCGCCGGTGAATACGCCGTCAATGCTGCCAAAGTAAATATGTGTCATGAGGTCTGGTCCACGTGTCGGACTCAGTGCGACTCTGCGGCTGCGAACACCAATGGGGATTCCTTAAATTGCCCAGGTGGTGTGCCGTAGCTCAACTGAATAACTATTGCGCCAAAGCCCGGAGTGCGTGGCCAACAGTGTGACTATTTTGAAACCGTTCCCATTAACAAACGTTCCCAGCATCCAGCTACGAAAAACTAACACGCAAATACTTGCAGTCATGGTGCCAATAAACGCTGCTTCGATTAGCGGGATCCCCGATGTCGCATAAACAACGCTAATTGCCAGCAGCGACATCACGCCGAGTGTCAGTGGTACCAAGACAGCTAGCCGGAACAGGCCACGCCGGCCCACGCGTTGCAGCCGTCGCAAGTCTGGTTCGGGATATCGCCACACGGCCCCAAAGATTGGTTTGCGAAATGAAGGTTCACCCATTAGGGCATCCACCCTAACCAGCGAATCAGCGCGGTACTTGCCGCGGCAGCAATAATTACCACAAGAAAGGGCGCTCTTAGTAGCAGGGCAACTACTGCAACGCCCAGCCCAAGGACCCGAGCGTCGATGAGAAATGCTTGGTCGCTGGCGAATGTTTGAACAGCTACCAACGCCGCGAGTAGTGATACGGGAAGCAAGCCGGTCATTCGTCGGACTGATTCCCGTTCCAACATTGCTTGGGGCAGCAAATAGCCGAGTAGTTTTTCCACATAAGTGCCTAATGAGGCAATAAGGATGCTCGCCCACATGACTAATTTTCCTCAGCAGGTGTGGAGGTCTTGCTCCACAATAGGCTCGCAGCAACCGCAACTAGGGCGCTAAAGAGTACGGGAAGCCCGGGGCGCAGAAAGGGAATCAATATCATGGCCAACGCAGCGCTGGCCACAGCTACGGTCCACATTTTGCGATTTTCGCTGCTGGATCCTGCCGTGAGGCGGGGCCAGAGCAAGGCGAGAAAGCCAGCTGGGATTGCGGCATCAAGGCCCAAAACTCCTGGGTCTGAAAGTGCGCTGGCACCTAGGGAACCTAATGCTGTACCGATATTCCAAAAAACGTAGACACTGAGTCCGGTGGCAAAAAAAGCGCGACGAGACGCCTTTCTCGATGCGTTGTATCGCAATGCCATCGCGGTTGACTCGTCAATTGTCAAAAGAGCCGTATAAGGCACTTCCTTTTTCTTTGGCGTGAGCACTGGCCCTAATGAGAGAGCGTACAAACTATTGCGAGCACCGAGTAGGAGCGCGGTGACCACCGCGATCACTGCGCCACCACCGGCTCCAATCACGCCAACAAAAGCAAATTGAGAAGCACCGGTGAACATGAAAAGTGACAGGGATTGAGTTTGCAGAACGCTCAACCCACTGGCGACCGAGATTGCGCCAAACGAGAGGGCATAGGCGCCGGTAGCGATTCCTATTCCCAGCGCATTGGTGTGAATCGACTGGCTTTCACCACCGGATTTGCGGTGGTTGCTCATCCAACCCATCCATCCCATCCAACCCATGTTGCCCCTAACAATCGCAAATGTGATTGGGTCAGGTTAACGGCTGTGATCATGGTGATTCCATCCGAGTACCTGTCCATTTGGCGTGGGCAACGTGGCTGCTGATTCTCAGTCATATGCTCACTTCTCGGGCTCGCAAATGGATCGATTCCACACTCTAAGCGGTAATTGCCGCGTCTCGTTATTCGGTCTCCAGACTCGTGATCAACTCAATTTGGTGTACGACGATCGTGCGGTCGGGGTCGTCGGTAGCCGTGCCAAGGGTTCGGCTGGCACCGGAAATTCCCCACCCGGTGGACTCCAAGAAAAGTCGACCGTCATGTTGGTCTTCATTGAGCCAGCAACTTAATCGCACACATCCACTTCTGTGAGCGAGGTCGGCTGCCGCATTGAGTAACCGTGATCCGATCAGAGTTCGGCGTAGATCAGGGGCCACTTCGATCAGCGATAGGTGCCCTATTTCCTGGTCAAATTCGACCGCCGCAACGCCGACGAGAACTCCGTCTCGCTCGCAGATGAGTACGCGCCCGCGGGTTCCTTGATCAGTTATCGCGTGCGCCCACTGAGATTGGACATCCTCGGGATCAAGTAGGCGTGCAATCTCAGGGTGAGAGCGCTTCCAGTTTGTGATTTGAAGAAGCGCGATCTGATCGGAGTCTGTGGCGTCCGCCAATCGAGTTGTGTCCACGTCATTACGGTATCTGTGTCTGATCACGCAGTAGGATCAGGATCGTGGGAATCGAGTTTCGAAGTGACATCACCGTTGAGTTGGTCCGTGCTAATGCAAGTGATGCTGACGTTGTTTTCGCTGCGCGAGTCTCAACTGTGGGGGAGCAGTCGCTCGAAGACGTGGATGCTGATCCCCAGCGTAGCGTCGGCTTGATCAATTATTTAATGCGCGACCGTCATGGTAGCCCGTTTGAACATAATTCCATGACCTTCTTCGTGAAGGCGCCAATTTTTGTGTGGCGCGAACATATGCGCCACCGGATCGCGAGTTACAACGAAGAATCTGGTCGCTACCGTGAGTTACTCCCGGTCTTTTACGTTCCCAGCCATGAACGTCCACTTGTACAGTCGGGGAAGCCGGGCGCATACGAGTTTCACCCGGGCACCCCGGCCCAATCTGAGCTGGTGGAACGCACTATCCAAGAATCCTGTACCGCTGCCTACTCGGGTTATCTGGAGATGCTCGAGGCAGGTGTTGCCCGTGAAGTTGCGCGAATGGTGCTTCCCGTGACCATTTATTCATCGGCGTATGTCACCATGAATGCGCGAGCCCTCATGAATTTCCTTTCCCTCCGGCGCAAAGTGGAGGGATCACATTTCGTGTCCTACCCGCAGCGGGAGATTGAAATGGTTGCAGAAGTCTATGAAGATCATTTTGCAGAGTTGATGCCATTGACACATTCGGCATTCAATGAGCATGGGCGGGTTGCGCCTTAGCCGGTCACGTGGCCGGTCACGATAGGCTTTGTGTATGAAAAGTCCGTTCGGAGTGATGCTCACCGCGATGATCACACCCTTCCAGCCTGACGGCGGTCAAGATCTAGACGGAGCCCAGCGCTTAGCGAGCCACTTGGTCGACAATCTTGGTCATGAAGGACTCGTCATCAATGGAACTACTGGGGAAGCCGCAACGAAAACTGATGCTGAGGATCTGGCACTTTTGCAGGCGGTAGTGGAAGCCGTGGGAGATCGGGCCACGGTGGTCGCTGGGGTGGGAACCAATGACACCACACACTCGATTTCTAGCGCGAAAGCGGCCCAAAAGGTTGGCGTGCACGCACTCATGGCGGCTGCACCGTATTACAATCGGCCACCTCAGCAGGGAATTTTTGAGCATTTCTGGGCAATCGCTGATAGCACCGAATTACCACTGATGACCTATGACATCCCTCGCCGCACCGGGGTGGAGATTGAAACGGAAACCCTGGTCCGATTGGCGGAGCATCCCCGGATAATCGCGAATAAAGATGCAAAGGGTGACCTCGAAGCATCCCAATGGGTCATGGCGCGCACAGATTTGGCGTGGTACAGCGGTGAAGACTCACTCAACCTTGCATTGCTGGCATTGGGTGCCGGTGGGATGGTGTCTGTCGTGGGTCATCTGGTGGGGGATCGTCTCGCAAAAATGGCGAAGCTGTTTTGGAACGGTGAAGTTGAGGCCGCTCGCGCGATAAATGAATCACTTTTGCCCGTGTACACGGGGGTGTTTCGCGCTCAAGGCGTAATTTTGATTAAGGCTGCGCTAAACCTTCAAGGCCTGCCCAGCGGACCGGTTCGACTTCCATTAGTAAATGCAACCCCGAGCGAGATCGAACAATTACGCATTGATCTGGCTGCCGGAGGTGTTGTTCCCTTTGCGTGATGTGCGCTTTCGAGAAAATATTAAGGACTGATTACATGTTCCTACCTGATCTGCCCGCGCCGCCATCATTAGCTCCCGGATCTTTACGAATCATGCCGTTGGGGGGGCTTGGCGAGATCGGTCGCAATATGACGGTTTTTGAATACGAATCCCGGTTACTCATTGTTGACTGTGGTGTCTTGTTTCCTGAGGAGTCTCACCCTGGCGTCGATTTAATCCTGCCTGATTTTGAGCCGATTCTTGATCGGATCAACGATGTTGATGCCATCGTGCTCACCCACGGACATGAGGACCATATTGGGGCGGTCCCCTACCTTTTGCGGCACCGATCTGATATCCCCATTATCGGCTCAGCGTTAACACTTGCTTTTATTGAAGCAAAATTGAAAGAGCATCGCATTAAGGCATTCACTATGTGTGTTGCGGACCGAGCGGTTGAAAAGGTCGGTCCATTTGAGCTTGAGTTTTTGGCAGTAAATCACTCGATCCCTGATGCCATGGCAATTGGGATCACCACCCCGGCCGGCCGGGTACTGCATACGGGCGATTTCAAGATGGACCAGTTACCTCTTGACGGAAGAATCACCGACCTTGCGAGTTTCGCCCGACTAGGTGAGTTGGGTGTTGACATCTTGATGGTGGACAGCACGAATGCCGAGGTACCTGGTTTTGTGTCCAGCGAGAAAGATATTGTTCCCGTACTCGAACGAGTATTTAGTCGCGCAAAGGGTCGAGTAATCGTTGCATCATTTGCATCCCATGTGCATCGGATCCAACAGATAATTGATCTCGCGGTTTCGCATAACCGGAAAATTGCATTCGTGGGTCGATCCATGGTGCGCAATATGAACGTGGCGCGTGACCTGGGGTATCTCAAAATTCCTGGCAATACTCTGATCTCATTAGATGAACTGTCCAAATTGCCCGATGACGAAGCGGTGCTAATTTGTACGGGGTCTCAGGGTGAGCCTATGGCGGTGCTGTCGCGAATTGCCAACCGTAGCCACGATATCTCGGTCGGAGACGACGACACGATAGTTCTTGCTTCTTCTCTTATTCCTGGTAACGAGAATGCGATCTATCGGGTCATTAACGGGTTAACGGCGCTCGGTGCTGATGTTGTTCACAAAGGGAATGCTCTCGTTCATGTGTCCGGTCACGCAGCCGCTGGTGAATTGCGTTATGTATTTAACATGGTCAAACCAAAATACGTGATGCCGATTCATGGCGAGTGGCGACATCTCAAGGCAAATGCGTTACTTGCGCAGAGTGTGGGAGTGCCCGCAGATCACGTGCTTGTTGCGACCAATGGGACGTGTATTGACCTAGATCGCGACCAGGCGCGGATGTGCGGTGTCTATCCATTGCGGGAGGTATATGTCGATGGCACCAGCGTAGGGAGTGTGGATGAAAGCTTGCTGAACGACCGCTTGCTCCTGGGTGAAGAAGGCTTTATCTCGATCTATGCGGCCGTTGACATTGCCAGCCGCAGCGTTGTGGCTGGCCCAGAAATCATTGATCGCGGGGTCGGAGAAACCTCAGATACAACGAAAGTGGCATTAGAAGTCGCAAAAACGCTGGTTCAGGCGATGGAAGAGGGGATCGAAAACCCCCATGAGCTTTCCCAAAAAGCCCGGAAAGTTGTGGGCAAATGGGTCGGAACCACCCACCGCCGCCGCCCCATGATCGTTCCGGTTGTGATCGGGATCAAAGGGGGGCATTAGCCCGCCGTGGGTGTCAATTTGTGACACGCGGGACGTATGTGACTGCAGGGAATTAGCTTATACAGTCGGTACGCTCGTGCCCATGGCTTCCCGCACGTCTACGCGCACGCGTGGATCTTCCCCGAACAAGGCAAAAAGCAACCCCAAGAAGAAGACGCCTGCTCGCCCGCGGGGCAAGAATTCAGGGCCGGCCAGGCCAGGTCCGGTACCGAGGGCGTTTGCCGGGCTTGCCCGCGCAATTGGTCGCACCTGGACCGGTATAGCCCACTTAGCTGGCGGTGCGGCACGGGGAATTGGTCGTGGCGCAAAAGAGCTTGACCCGGCTGTCCGCCGGGATGGACTCGGCCTGTCCCTCATTTCCGGGGCGATTATTTTGGTTGCAGCCACCTGGTTTGGCGTTGACGGATGGTTCATCTCATGGACAGCGATGCTGGCCACTTCATTATTCGGAGCACTAGCGTGGATTACACCACTCCTTCTCATCGCACTAGCGTGGCGTTTTCTTCGTCACCCGGACCAAAACGGGGCGACCGGACGGCTAGCAATTGGCACCGCGGCACTAGTTGTCAGCGTGCTCGGTCTGTGGCATTTGGTCCAAGGCACCTCGACGCCCAGCGACGGCGCCGACGCCATGAACAGTGCCGGTGGCACGCTTGGGTGGATTGTTACCGCTCCGGTGGGAGCGGCGCTGGGTTCAATTGTGAGCGGGTTTTTATTGGTAATTATAGGTTTTTTTGGATACTTGGTACTCACCAAAACCACGATCGCGCGCTTACGCGAAATTGCGATTGGTGGTTTTGGCCGGCTTCGCGGGGGAGTTTCACTTCGTGTTGAAGCCGAGAATGAGCACGAAGAGGAAGTTCTTGTGCCTGAATTGGGTGGTGAAATTCTTGTCCCACCAGGTTTCGCAGATCCCAACGGAGTTTTGCGGGTGGATCATTCAGATTTTACATTGGTGGGAGACGAACCATTTATCTCGCCGATTCCGACCGAAGATGAACGCCCCGCTGCCGCGCTTATGGCGGGAATAGATTCCACCGCACGCACACACACGGATTCGCGTGATGACACGATTATCGTGTCCGCTAGCGCCGCGGCGGTACCTGCCAAAAATGCGACCGAGATCGTTGCCAAGCACCAGGTCGCGCAGCAGTTACCGCTCACTCCTCGCACGGCCTACCGACTGCCCAAGGGAGACTTGCTCAAATTAGGGCCCGCGCACAAGACAGCCACAAAAGCTAATGACCATGTTGTCAGCGCGCTGACTGAGGTTCTGACCCAGTTTGGAATTGATGCCCGAGTGGTCGGATTTATGCGGGGCCCCACAGTGACTCGCTACGAAATTGAGCTAGGACCAAGTGTAAAAGTAGAACGAGTGACCGCTCTGAGCAAAAATATTGCTTATGCCGTAGCCAGCGCAGAGGTCCGGATTCTTAGTCCTATTCCCGGCAAAAAAGCCATTGGGATTGAAATCCCCAATACTGACCGCGAGTTGGTTGCTTTAGGAGATGTCCTCAAAAGCAATGTTGCGGCTAACGACCAGCATCCAATGGTGGTGGCTTTAGGAAAAGATGTTGAGGGTGGTTTCGTTGTTGCAAACCTGGCCAAAATGCCCCACATTTTGGTAGCAGGGGCGACGGGTGCAGGTAAGAGTAGCTGCATCAACTCGCTGATTACCTCAAT
>CAJIYV010000096.1 GCA_905181745.1 uncultured Actinomycetes bacterium
TATTGGGGTTCAGAGCACGAATGGTTGGATGACAACCGCTACACCGGTGACCGCGAATTAGAAAACCCACTGGCCGCTGTGCAGATGGGTTTGATCTACGTCAACCCCGAAGGCCCCAATGGCGTGCCCGACCCGATGGCTTCAGGCCGTGATATTCGGGAGACTTTTGCACGCATGGCAATGAATGACTACGAAACAGTGGCTCTCACCGCTGGTGGTCACACTTTCGGCAAAACGCACGGCGCCGCAGATCCCAATCAATATGTAGGGGTCGAACCAGAAGGCGCACAGCTACAAGAAGTCGGCCTCGGCTGGAAGAGCACTTTTGGAACCGGCAACGGTGAATACACTATTTCCAGTGGAATTGAAGGCGCCTGGACTCCCACTCCCACCACGTGGGACATGTCTTACTTTGACACCCTCTTTGGGCACGAGTGGGAACTCACTCGCAGCCCGGCCGGAGCGCAGCAATGGACACCCAAAAACGGCGCAGGCTCAGAGGATGTTCCAGACGCTCACAATCCCGAAAAGCGACATGCACCCATGATGACGACCGCGGATATGGCGATGCGGGTTGATCCCATCTACGAACAAATCTCCCGACACTTTCACGCAAACCCGGCAGAGTTCGCCGACGCCTTCGCGCGGGCATGGTTCAAATTAACCCACCGTGACATGGGCCCAATTGCACGCTACGTTGGGGCGGAAGTCCCCAGTGAAGTTCTCATTTGGCAAGATCCGGTACCCGCAGTAGAAGGTGTACTGATCGACGAAGCAGATATTGCTACCCTCAAGGCCAAAGTGCTTGCAAGTGGATTGAGCATCTCTGAACTCGTGTCAACAGGGTGGGCTTCGGCATCCACTTTCCGAGGAACCGATAAGCGCGGTGGTGCAAACGGTGCCCGGATTTGCCTTGAACCACAGCGGGATTGGGCGGTCAACAACCCAGCCCAACTGACCAGAGTCCTAGGGGTGCTGGAAGGAATCGCTCAGGAATTTAATAACGGTCCGAAGACAGTATCCATGGCCGACCTGATTGTTCTTGCCGGTTGTGCTGGTGTTGAAAAGGCTGCGAGCAATTCCGGTGAGGCCGTCACGGTCCCCTTCACTCCGGGCCGCACCGATGCAACCCAGGCCATGACAGATATTGACTCGTTCTCAGTCCTTGAGCCCGTTGCTGACGGATTCCGCAATTACTTGGGCAAAGAATCAGAACGCTCAGCTGAAAAGTTGCTCGTCGACAAAGCGAATTTACTTACGCTCAGTGCACCAGAAATGTCGGTGCTCGTCGCCGGCATGCGATCCATGAACGCGAACTTTGATGGATCAAACGTTGGTGTTCTCACTGAGCGGTCAGATGAATTAACCAACGACTTCTTTGTCAACATGACAGATATGGCAACGCAGTGGAAGCCGGTGTCAGAAAACTCAGAAAACTCAGAAAGTGCCAACCTATTCGAAGGCAGTGACCGGGCAAGTGGTGAGGCGAAGTGGACGGGTAGCCGAGTGGACTTGGTGTTCGGTTCAAACTCTCAGCTGCGCTCAATCGCTGAGGTATACGCTGGCAGTGACGCGCACGGCAAGTTTGTCTGTGATTTCGTTTCTGCTTGGAACAAGGTCATGATGTTGGATCGATTTGAGCTTGTCTAAATAGTTCTACGTAAGGCGTCGTGGGTTGAACACTCGCGGCGCGCCTTACAGCTGGCTGATTTGGGTCATGGGACCGTGGGGCACTGGAGTACGAGACCTTAAGCATCTAGTTCCGGCTCCTGATCGGTTTCCACCACCTGCTTCGCCCCGGCCAAGAAGCCAACCGCTTTTAGACCATAAGCAACAAAAGGGCCGACGAGCACTGCAAACAGAACAGTTCCGATCCCTACCGTTCCGCCCAGGAACCATCCGATTGTTAATGCACCTACCTCGATGCCTAATCGCACCCGGGCCACTGGCCATCCGGTCTTAAAATGGATTCCGGTCATCATGCCGTCACGTGGGCCAGGCCCAAGGTTGGTCGTGAGGTAAAGACCGCTGCCAATCCCTACGCAGGCGATACCAGCAATGACAAGCAAGATTCGTACGCCACTATGGGTGGGGTGCGGAATAATCGTACTCATGACTTCAAGGGCCGTGGCGATAACGATTGCGTTGGCAATTGTGCCGAGCCCTAGTCGTTCGCGCAGGGGAATCCAGGCCAATAGCACGACAAGGCTAATTATGAAGGTGGTCACACCAATATTGAGTCCGGTCCTGGCGGTAAGGCCTTGGGCGAACACAGTCCACGGCCCCACACCGAGGTCGGCGACCACTAGGAGAGCCTCGCCGGTACCGAAAATCCACAGGCCACCAATCAGGATCGCGAGGGTGCTTGGCTGTGAGCTCCATCGTGATTCCGAACGCCAACGGGTCAGCGGCACACTCCGCGAGGGAGTAAGAAATCCAGGTAAAAAAGCCATTTTTCTCTCGTGAACTCTCAAGGTGGGTTAAGTTGTAACCGTGCTGTTATCAAAATCGGGGCCGATTTTACGGGGGCTTATTGCATTGGCGCTAATCGGAACTCTAGTGACCGCATGCGGTGGAGATGATGACACCGTTGCCACTTCACCTGATTCGCCGACCACCGCGGAGTTCACCGGCACCCAACAACTCATGATCGATCAAGAGATCACGGTGCTTGATCAAAAGTTGGTCTACCCGAAAAAGGGTAGGGCGCAAGTTTCCAGCATGATTACCACGCTTGAGCCCGGACAGGAAACTGGTTGGCAGCTGCACCGGGTACCCGTGTACGTCTATGTCCTCAGCGGTACATACACGGTGGAATACGAAGCTGGCGTAACCAAAGAGTTCCCAGCAGGCAGTTCTACAATGCAGGCGATTAAGGCAAATTACAATGGCATCAATAAGGGTGAAGACGCCGTTCAGTTGCTCACTGTGTTCATAGGTTCGAAGGGCAAAAAGAACACCGTGTCGCGTTAGTTCTATTTAGGGCCGGTGGTCTAAATCAGTTCCAGAAGCAAATTCGCTAAGGGCGACCTGAAGCGCATTGTTATTTCTCAGGTAGTTTTTGGCCCCCACATCGCCCACTAATTCGGTGATGAGCCCCGCCCAGTGTTCACGCCCAATGACCACTGGGTGACCAACTTCGCTTCCGTAGATGGATTGAATTAGGCGACCCTCATGGCCAAGCAGTTCGGTGAGCCCTTCGACACTGAGTCCGATGTGATCGACGAGAGTAATCACTACTCGATCGACCTCGGGTTCGTCCGTGGTGAGGTGCTCTAGCCCCGCCCGCAGGCTCGAGGCCATTCCGGTCGCGAAGTCGGGGTTTTCTAGCACTGTGGCGTGGGGCACTTCACCAATCCAGGCACCGAGCACAACGAAAACTGTGGCTACTCCAGATTCACGCAGGATTCGGACACTGCGATCCACGAGCGGTTCGTTTTCAAAGACAAAAGGTGCCTTTGGCCCGCCGAATCTTTGACCGCTGCCAGCAGCGAGAACTAGGCCCGCAATGCCTGCCATGCCCGCCGAACCAGTCGCATTCGAGGGAGGGGGTGACGAATTAGCCATAGTCCACCATAATGAGCGTATTATGCCAGCGATTGTCCACCTGTCAGAAGTAACAGAGGCACGCATAAACGCTGAAGCGGTGAAGGCTTTGGTGAGCGATTCAACCACCGGGGCCGTCGTACTGTTTAGCGGCGATGTTCGTAACCATGACCACGGGCGGACAGTTATTTCGTTGACCTATGAAGGGCATCCTTCCTCCCAAGAGGTTCTCGCCGCGGTAGTGAATAATTTTGCAGCCCGGTCGCAGACCACCGCGATTGCGGCCGTTCACCGGATTGGCGACATCCCGATTGGTGAGGCCGCGTTAGTGGTGGCGGTGGGCAGCTCTCACCGGGGTGACGCTTTCGCAGCGGCAGGCGCTTTAGTTGATGTGATTAAAGAAGAATTGCCAGTATGGAAACATCAATTTTTTTCCGATGGATCTGATGAATGGGTGAATTGCGCATGAGTGAAACTACACAACTTGTTGACACGTACGGTCGGGTGCACCGCGATTTGCGGGTATCACTCACCGATCGTTGTTCATTGCGCTGCACGTACTGCATGCCGGCTGATTTTTCTGACTGGATTGCAAATGAGAAGCTACTCTCCACCGAGGAGCTAGTCACAGTTATTGGGTTGTGCGTTGATGCCGGGATCACCCAGGTGCGCCTGACCGGTGGTGAGCCGCTCTTACGACGAGACATTGCCGACATTATTCGCCGGATAAATGAACTACCCAAGGCGCCGCGCATTTCCTTAACTACAAATGCTTTGCGCTTAGCGGAGGTTGCCCAAGATCTTAAAGATGCCGGATTGCAGCGGGTGAACGTTTCCTTAGACACACTTGACCCGGTTCGATTTAAAGAAATGACACATCGAGATCGTTTCCACGACGTGATCACTGGAATTGAAGCAGCACAAGCGGCGGGCCTTACTCCGCTGAAAGTTAATTCCGTTTTGCTCAAGGGCATTAATGATGACGAGGCAATTCCCTTACTACGTCACGCACTCGCAAATGACTGGAGTCTTCGGTTCATCGAACAAATGCCGCTGGATGCCGGGGATTTATGGGCACGCCCTGCCATGGTGACGGCCGACGAAATTCAGAGCGAACTCGAACGTGAATTTGATTTGACTCCAGTACCAAGCCGGGGCTCCGCACCCGCTGAAGAGTTTTACGTCAATGGTGGACCAGCCACTGTTGGAATTATTGCCAGCGTGACCCGACCATTTTGCGCGGCGTGTGACCGACTGCGCTTGACGGCAGATGGGCAGTTCAGAAACTGCCTTTTTGCCCGTGATGAAACCGATGTGCGTGCAGTGCTGCGCTCAGATGTGTCGCAGTCCGAAAAAGATGCTGGTGTTCGAGCCATTATTGAATCAGTGACTAAAGCGAAGTTGCCAGGACATGGAATCAATGATCCTGACTTTATAAAGCCGGACCGTCCCATGAGTGCAATTGGCGGATAGTTTTAGCCACCAGAAAATGGCGGCATGACATCAATTCTTTGATCAGAATTAATCTGGCAGTCCCCATCTTTGCCAAATGAGTGCCCGTCGACGATCAGTGAACATTGCGGCAAAACTGTGGCGAGATCTGGTGAATGTGAGATCAACTCGGCTTTGAGCTGCACCAAGGTGCTGGCCTCTACGCTGAGTGATCTTTGCTTTGCGGCATGACGGGCAGCGGCATACAGATTGACTGTGATACTCATCGGGGGGCTCCCGGGTGGATCGGTCCTTGGGTCTTGGTGAGAGATTGGCCAGAGCCACCCCAGCGGTGTTGAACAATTTCGGCGCAGATACTAATCGCGGTTTCTTCGGGTGTGCGGGCGCCGATGTCCACACCAATTGGTGAATGAATGCGGGCAAGTTCGACATCGGAAACTCCTGCTTCCCGCAAACGGCTGACGCGATCTTCATGGGTGCGGCGAGACCCCATTGCTCCGATATAGCCAGCCTTGGTCGCTAGCGCCACTTTGAGCGCGGGGACATCAAATTTGGGATCATGGGTGAGAACCGCGATTACGGTTCGCGGGTCCACTTCCTGTTGTTCAAGCCAGCGGTGCGGCCAATCAACCACGACGTGGTCTGCTTCGGGGAATCGTTTTGCGGTAGCAAAAACAGGGCGGGCATCACACACGGTCACCGTGTAACCGAGCATCTTGGCTGCGCGCACCAATGCCGCTGAGAAATCAATTGCGCCAAAAACAAACATTTGGGCGGGGGGAGCAAAACTGGCCACGAACACGCTTAGCCCTTCTCCGAGGCGTTCGCCCGCAGGGCCGTATTCAATTGTTCCGGTTAACCCCGCGGCCAACATGCCTAGTGCATCTTCGCGGACAGTGTCATCGAGGCGATCGGTCCCCAATGAGCCGGTGGATGATTCAGGAGTAATCACTAAATGTCGCCCAACAAAATGTGGACCTTTGATAATTGTGGCGACACCCACTGGATCGCCTCTTTCAATTCGGGCGGCGATATCCGGCAACTCGGGCCACGTGTCTTGATTTACTTGCTCAACAAAAACTTCGAGGATCCCACCGCAAGTCAACCCAACGGCGAAGGCGTCATCGTCACTGACTCCGTAGTGTTCGAAGCGCGGGTGCCCGTCAGTGAGGACTTCGGTGCCCACTTCAAATAAGGCGCCCTCAACGCACCCACCGCTGACACTGCCAACGGCCTCACCGCTGGCGGTGACCAACATTGAGGCGCCAGCGGGTCGCGGGGCGGAACGCCAAGTCTGAACGACTGTTGCCATCGCAGCGCCTTCAGATTCGTATGCCGCAAGGAGTTCGTTCAATATTTCTCGCATAGTGCGCCTAACCTAAGTCTATTTCGCTAAAGTGCTTGCGTGAACGCACTAAATCATGTGACGATGTTCAGGCAATCCCTAGGGCCCACTAAGCCATTTATTGAGGGTTAAACCGTGGGATCAAATTAGGGAGAACCGATGAATCTAGAAAATTCATTTACTGTCTCAGCTGACGTTGAAACTGCCTGGGAAACCCTGCTCGATGTTGAGGCGATTGCTCCATGCATGCCAGGGGCAACTCTCGAGTCTGTTGCTGGAGATGAGTTTACGGGAAACGTGAAGGTCAAACTCGGCCCAGTGTCCATGGTTTACGGGGGCGAAGCCTGCTTTGTCAGTAAGGATTATGCAGCCCACACGGCGATTATCGACGGCACCGGCAAGGAATCACGCGGCACAGGCACAGCCAAGGCAAATGTCACTATCAAGTTGGTTGCCGAAAGCTCTAGCCTGACTCGGGTCGACGTTGCCACTGAGTTGACCATCACGGGCAAGGCGGCTCAGTTTGGGCGCGGCGTTATGCAAGACGTCGCGGGTCGCTTGGTCACCCAGTTCGCAGGGAACCTCGAGCAGATTATTTCCGCACGCAGTGAAGGTGCTGGAGCAGCCGATGCGACTGCTCCAGCACCGATCAAGACCGCTGACAGCGTGAACTTATTGACAACTGCGGTCGGTCCAGTTCTGAAGCGAGTCGTCCCGATCGTTATCGCAACTGTAGGCGCCATAGGCGCTATCATAATAATTGTTAATCGTTAAATAGGGTCCATGAGCGTTCACTTGTGAGTGCTAGGCATGGGAGGAAATTTAGGAAAGGATGATCTAGTTGTACGACATCGCGTTAAGTGTTGCGGCCTGTGCACGTTCAGGCACCCGGGCAGACGTCGCCTGGATGCTGTCCCCAACCGTTTCCGACGAAGCTCTAGTCTTGACGCCAGGCGGAGGCCGGATCGGGCGGCTGGCGGCGGGTGCCTTTGACGGTCTACTGGCTGATCTTGCAGCTCGACACTTGCCAACCGGACGGGTTGTCGTTCACTCAGTGACTGAGGTGGAGAGCTCGATCTGCCAGTTACCGGTTGGG
>CAJIYV010000097.1 GCA_905181745.1 uncultured Actinomycetes bacterium
CGCATATTCATTGCGTGCATAGCCTTCATAAGGTCCAACAATTCCGGCTAACTCTGCGCTGCGTTTGTACGCGGTTCCGTTCATTAGCGAAGTGATTCCCGCCGCGAATGCCCGGCCGGCCTCAGAGTCGTAGGGCAAGCTTGTGGCCATGAGCAGGGCGCCCAGATTTGCGTAGCCGACTCCGAGTTGGCGGTAACGCCGAGTCGTGTCACCAATTGGCGCTGTTGGGAAGTCTGCAAAACAGATTGATATATCCATGGCTGTTATGACGTATTCGACTGCCCGAGAGAAGCGCTCGGCATCAAATGAGTCATCTTCTTTAAGGAATTTGAGAAGGTTCAGGCTCGCCAAGTTACACGATGAGTTATCCAGACTCATGTACTCAGAGCATGGATTGGACGCATTTATGCGACCCGTTTCAGGGTTGGTGTGCCAATCATTAATCGTGTCATCGTATTGAATACCAGGATCAGCACACGCCCAAGCTGCCTCAGTAATCTTGTGGAAAAGCCCAACCGCATCAACAGTTTCAATCGTCTGACCATCGGTTCGTGAAGTGAGGCCAAATGGCTCCCCATTTTCAACCGCTGACATAAACAGGTCAGACACGCGAACCGAGTTATTCGCATTTTGGTACTGAACACTAGAAATATCAGCACCACCTAAGTCCATGTCGTAGCCGGCATCGCGGAGGACTCGAATTTTGTCTTCTTCGCGCACCTTGGTCTCAATGAACTCTTCAATATCGGGGTGGTCCACGTCGAGGACAACCATTTTTGCAGCTCTACGCGTCGCCCCTCCTGATTTGATAGTTCCCGCTGAGGCATCAGCCCCACGCATGAATGACACTGGACCCGAAGCTGTTCCACCGGATGAGCGCAGCACCTCCTTGCTGGATCGGATCCGAGACAGGTTCAGTCCCGCTCCTGACCCACCTTTGAAAATCATTCCCTCTTCGCGGTACCAATTAAGAATCGAATCCATGGTGTCGTCCACGCTAAGGATGAAACAGGCACTCACTTGTTGCGGGGATGTCGTCCCCACGTTGAACCACACTGGAGAGTTGAATGCGAATACTTGGTGTAGCAACATGTGCGTTAGTTCGTGCTCGAAGATTTCCGCATCCTGATCAGTTCGAAAATACCCATTCTCGCGACCCGACCTGGTGTAGGTGAGCACTACTCGATCAATGAGTTGCTTTAAGCTCCACTCTCTATTTTCGGCGCCGAGAGCCCCCCGGAAATATTTTGTCGTAACGATTGTGGACGCATTGACGCTCCAAAAATCTGGGTACTCCACCCCGCGCTGTTCAAATACGGTTTCGCCTGTTCGCCAATTATTTTGGAGAACATCTCGGCGTTCCCAATTCACCTCGTCATACGGATGCATTCCCTCGGTCGTAAACAACCGTTGCATTTGCAGGCCAGGGCCAGCAATCGTGTTGTGGACGAACTCATCCTTGGGAGTGATCACCGGGGCTTCTGGTGCCTGTGTCATGGTCGTGCCTTTCTCATTTGATGTGAAGCCCCGAGCCGAAATATCTGCGCGAGACGGGTGGTAGGAAGTCTTTGTAGCTATTTGTATGTGTGCCTTAATTGTGGGTGTGTGTAACTCGGTCCGGTTCTCGGCCTGTGGGTTCGCCTTCAGCTCGAAGAAGGGCGATTTCGGCCTCAAAGTCGTTGAGAGTGTCAAAGGAGCGATAGACCGAAGCAAAGCGAAGGTAGGCGACCTCATCAAGTTCACGCAGGGGAGCCAAAATAGCGAGTCCCACCTCTTGAGCAGGGATCTCACTATTGCCTGTGGCGCGGAGAAAATCCTCCACGCGCTGTGCAAGTAGTGCAAGCTCATCATCTGATACTGGCCTTCCCTGGCACGCCTTTCGCACCCCACTGACAACTTTGCTGCGATTAAACGGCTCGCTGACACCGCTGCGTTTTACCACCCCTAGGGCGGCTACTTCCGCAGTTGTAAAACGTCGCCCACAGTGTCCGCACTCACGACGGCGGCGGATTGCCAATCCTTCATCGGCTGTGCGCGAATCAACGACCCGTGAGTCTTCTTGGCGGCAGAATGGACACTTCATGCGCTGACCCCTTTCCTCGTTCAATCACAACAGTCACATGGGAACCTTTGTCCCCTTACGTAACACGCGAAACGTTAGTACGACCACCTTGGGGAATACCTGTGGATGATCTGCGATCAACCTGTGCGCTCGATCCACAACCTGCAAACCACAACCTGTGGACGAAGCACCAGGGTCTTACTACTACATCTTGGGGTCTGAACCTAATGGATGCACAAACGTTATGCAACCTATTTCGACCGGCGTGTTGCTAAATAGCCGAAGGATTTTTTCCAAATAGCTGATTCAGGTAGGAGACAGTGAGTTTTGTTCGCAGAACTCGGCCCTTATAGTCGTAGTGGATCGCATCAGTTGTTCGGATATTTGCCGCTTTTGCATGCGATGCCCACGGCAATACATGCACATTAGGCCGACCTGCGGCAGCCTTGTCGAGTGTCCTGTTGAACCACGACTGCTTCGATTTACTGAATCGGTCACCATTGTCTCCATAAAGATTGATCCACACCACTAAACGCTTCGAACCCAGTTGGTCCAGAATCTTGCCAATTCGTGCTTTTGTGGTGGACTTATCAATCCACCTCATGTCATTGACGCCCAACGCCATTACCACGGTCTTGGGAAGCCCTTTCCATCTGCGCTGGTCTCGAATCTGCGACATCCCCCAATCGAGTCGCTTACCCCCAAAGCACCTAATCGTGGGATTCCAGCCTGATTTCCGCAAAGACTTTCGCAGAATCGTGCGCGAATTCCTAGTCAATGAATCACCGATAACCACAACTCTTCTGCCCACCCCCGGGCCACTGGGACTTACTTTGTCAAACGAGATCGGGGCACTACATGCTCGCGAGTCACCTCCCGTTCGCCATTTGGGATCAGACTCGGCTGCCCCAAGCGGCGCGCTCACCGAGCCAATGGCCAACAAGGAACCCAGGGCCAGAACCATGACAGCCCTTCGTGCTCCCAAGTTCATGCCTTCACCCTAAGCCGCCGAAGTGTCTAACCAGAAATGGGGATAATCAACGATTGGCCCGGGAATACGTGCTCCGTGCCGATCCCATTGATCTCCCGGATGCCCATGATCAGGGCCCGTGGATCAGCTCCAGGGTTCAGACTCTGCGAAATCGACCAGAGACTCTCACCCGGTTGGACAACCACAACCTGAGTGGTGGGTGTGGTTGATTCGGATGCGGCATCAGCGGTACCGCTACCGAAAAAGACCCACATACACAGGACCGCACACGTCATAACAATTCCTAGAACCACCCGTCCTCGGGTTGTGAGGACGATCGATACTGGCGCGGGATGATGAGCATTCATGGGGAAGCCTTTCATTAGTTCGAACATGTGTACGATTTATATCACTGGGGATACGACACGTCCATTACATTTCGAACATATGTTTGATTCGTGTCGCGTCTTGAGATAACCTAAGTTCACCAGAAGGGACTGACATTTGAATCCATTCTGGTGAGTCCTCGCCACAACAACTGCAATTTGACGGGAGCCACAATGGCCGGCCGGATCCAAAAACCTCAGAATGACGGAGCCACCTCCGTGATCAGGCACCTGCGTGACCCTGCCCGCAGCGAACTCACCGAGCGACAACGAGCAATTTTGAACATGATTCGAGTCACCACCCAGGAG
>CAJIYV010000098.1 GCA_905181745.1 uncultured Actinomycetes bacterium
CTCGATGGTGGATGCGACCATGTCACCGGGTTCAAGGACCACAACTTTTTTCTTCTTGCTCGGCGAACAGTCGTCACTTGACCACGCGTGGTACCCACCTGATTTAACTTCAAGTTCATTGGCTTTCGGCCCAACATCTCGCAAACAGGCGATACTGCCTGTGTTTTCAATGGTCAGCGTCAACACGGGCTTTTTGCCCACTTTGTAGGTTGAGGAATCAGTAGTTGCTTCTACCAGAATTGCCGAGTCCAGACAATTAACGGGATCTGTTGTCACGGGAGTGAGTACCGCTTCGGGGTCAACTGATTCAGATACCGCAACAGCGGGCTCGACAATCGGGGCTTGCGTTGAGGGTGAACCAGTAATGGCTCGAAAAACCCAGATCAGGCCGAACACGAGAAGTAGGACGATTGCCAGCAGTGCAGCCCTACGGACCCAGTAGACACCGGGTGACTCAGGACCGATCGGCTGCACGTTCATGGCTCCACAGTAATGCGGTACTCACGCAGCATGAAACGATCCCCTTGTGAGTACCTCCAATCTGGATCCGCAAACGGTCATTACCTGGTTTTCCAGTGAAGCCCGAGCCCTCCCCTGGCGCGATACCAGCCCATGGGGTGTTTTGGTGAGTGAATTCATGCTTCAGCAAACACCGGTCAACCGGGTTTTGCCCAGGTGGCAACTATGGCTGGAGCGCTGGCCAACCCCAACGGAGTTAGCAAACTGTTCGGTCGCCGAGGCAATCCGTGCTTGGGGAAACTTGGGCTACCCCCGTCGAGCCAAACGGCTGCATGAAAGCGCAACGATCATTGTCCAACAATTTGATGGAGAGGTCCCCACCACTTACGAAGGGCTGATTTCGCTGCCCGGAGTTGGTGAATACACCGCCAATGCAGTTCTAGCATTTGCGTTCGGGCAACGATCTCTAGTCCTTGATGTGAACGTTCGCAGGCTATTGGCTCGCGCATGGCTTGGCCAATCCCACCAAGCCCCAACAGTTTCACTAGTTGAGCGTTCACTAGCGCAGGAACTTCTCCCAACCAGTCGCCACCAATGCGCGCAATGGTCAGCAGCATCAATGGAGCTCGGCGCATTGATCTGCACTGCACGCGATCCATCGTGTTCAAAGTGCCCAATCATCAATGACTGCAAGTGGTTTGCAGAGGGAAAGCCACTTTCTGCTATTCCAAAAAGAAGTCAAGCACGCTATGAGGGAAGTGTTCGACAGGAGCGTGGGCGAATATTAAAGATACTGCGAGATAATGAAAAACCGGTGAGCGTGAGTACGCTTTCGCGGCACGCACCAGACAATCAGCGATTCGAAATTTCCCTCACCCAACTGGCGAGTGAAGCAATGATCACGAAAGTGGGATCGAATTACGCGCTACCGAATTCGTAGTAATTCTTCTCCATCAATTGATCGAAATATGGTTCGGTCCGCGAACGGATCCTGTAGCAGCACATCAAGCCAGATTTCGTCTGAGCGTGAACTTTCTTGACAACTGCTGCTCCTGGGGCCACTCAAAGTAACCGAAATCTCAAGGTCACGCTCGGACTCAATGGCCGTGAGGGCAAGTTCTTGATCCGGGCAAACCCCCGAAGGTGGCGGCGTAACCAGTACTTGGATTACATCCGCGTCAACCGTTGGCCGGTAACCGGTTGGCGGTAAATCTTCACTGACTTGGCCAAGGGACGAGAACGGGCCAGTCCCGGAAGTGAAACCCCAAACACCCAGTAACACAGACATGCCGATGATTCCAGCAATAAAGAACCCGGCCCAGCGTGGAAAACCACGCTTAGGCCGGTCAAACTCGTTCACGCCAGGGATTAATGGGCCGCCGCTCACCGCTCGCCCCCACCATTGCCAGGGGAAAAGACACTCCTCATATTGTCAAGAATAGCCGCGTTATCCTGCAGCTTCCACCGGAGGTGAATCTGGAAGCACTTCCCGTGGAGTAGATGCGAACGTGAATTCACGGGAATCCTCTTCTCCTTCAACGTCTACAACAACAATACTGCCGGGCAATAACTCGCCAAAGAGCATCTTCTCACTCAGTGGATCCTCAAGTTCACGCTGAATCGTCCGACGCAATGGACGGGCACCAAGTTGCGGATCGTAGCCTCGTTCAGCTAAGAGGTCCTTGGCAGCTGTGGTCAGTTCAATGTCCATGTCCATGTCCATCAGACGCTTCTCGAGACCAGCAATCATCAGATCAACGATCTCAACGATCTCGTTCTTGCTCAACTGATGGAACACGATCACGTCATCGATTCGGTTGAGGAACTCAGGACGGAAATGCTGCTTGAGTTCTTGCTGCACCTTGCCCTTCATCTGTTCGTAGGCGGTTACTTCATTGTCGTCTGGGGCAAAGCCAAGATTCTGCCCCTTTGATACGTCCCGACTTCCCAGGTTTGTAGTCATAATGATCACGGTGTTCTTGAAGTCAACAACACGACCCTGCGAATCCGTCAGTCGACCCTCTTCCAAAACTTGGAGAAGAGAGTTGAAAATATCAGGGTGAGCTTTTTCAACTTCGTCGAAGAGAACGACGCTAAATGGCTTGCGACGCACCTTCTCGGTCAACTGGCCGCCGTCTTCGTAGCCAACATAACCGGGGGGTGAACCAAATAGCCGCGAGGCCGTGTGCCGCTCGCTGTATTCCGACATATCCAGTGCAATTAGTGCATCTTCGTGCCCAAAAAGGAACTCGGCGAGAGTCTTGGATAACTCAGTTTTACCCACCCCGGAAGGGCCGGCAAAGATAAATGAACCACTAGGGCGCTTGGGATCCTTCAAGCCAGCCCGGGTGCGACGAATAGATTTGGAAAGCGCCTTGACGGCTTGCTCCTGCCCAATTACCCGACGATGCAGCTCCTCTTCCATTCGAATTAAGCGTGCAATGTCATCTTCGGAGAGGTCTGAGACTGGGATTCCGGTCATGAGTGCAAGCACCTCACCAATCAACTTCTCGTCAACCTCTGCAACAACGTCGAGGTCCCCTGCTTTCCATTCGCGCTCACGCTCGGCACGCTCGGTAAGCAGGTTCTTCTCGTCGTCACGCAATGCAGCAGCCTTTTCAAAATCTTGCTCGTCAATTGATGACTCTTTCGCCTTACGAACATCAGCGATTTTGGTGTCGAATTCGCGTAAATCCGGAGGCGTAGTCATGCGGCGAATTCGCAAACGGGAACCGGCTTCGTCGATTAAGTCAATTGCCTTGTCGGGCAATTGACGATCTGAGATATAGCGGTCAGACAGACGCGCCGCGGCTTCCAGTGCACCATCGGTGATCGAGACCCGGTGGTGGGATTCGTAGCGGTCACGAAGTCCTCGAAGAATTTCTACCGTGTGAGGAACATCGGGTGCTTCGACGAGCACCGGAGCGAAACGGCGCTCAAGCGCTGCATCCTTTTCAATATGCTTGCGGTACTCATCAAGAGTTGTGGCGCCAATTGTTTGAAGTTCACCTCGAGCAAGCATCGGCTTGAGGATGCTTGCCGCGTCAATTGCGCCTTCAGCAGCGCCAGCGCCCACAAGTGTGTGGATTTCATCAATAAAAAGAATGATGTCACCGCGCGTGCGAATCTCTTTAAGTACTTTCTTGAGTCGCTCTTCAAAGTCGCCACGGTAGCGGCTACCCGCGACCAGGGCGCCCAGATCCAAGGTGTACACCTGCTTGTCCTTCAGCGTCTCGGGGACTTCACCGGCCACAATGTCTTGGGCGAGACCCTCAACGATCGCAGTCTTACCAACGCCTGGCTCACCGATCAGCACTGGATTGTTCTTGGTGCGGCGGGAAAGAACCTGCATTATGCGCTCAACTTCTTTCGAGCGACCAATAACCGGATCAAGCTTGTTCTCCCGGGCGGCTGCCGTGAGATTGCGACCGAACTGATCAAGGACAAGTGAAGTGGAGGGTGCACCTTCGGCTGGTCCTCCCGCCGTTGCGGGCTCTTTGCCCTGGTAACCACTCAAGAGTTGAATCACTTGCTGACGAACGCGGTTGAGATCTGCCCCAAGTTTGACCAATACTTGTGCGGCCACGCCTTCACCTTCGCGGATCAAGCCCAGCAAAATGTGCTCGGTGCCAATGTAGTTATGCCCCAACTGCAGTGCTTCGCGCAATGAAAGTTCCAAAACTTTTTTGGCGCGAGGGGTAAAAGGGATATGACCACTGGGAGCCTGCTGTCCCTGGCCGATGATTTCCTCAACCTGCTGCCGAACCGCCTCAAGGGAGATGCCCAGACTCTCAAGCGCCTTGGCAGCCACGCCTTCACCTTCGTGGATCAAGCCCAGCAAAATGTGTTCAGTGCCAATGTAGTTGTGGTTAAGCATGCGGGCTTCCTCTTGGGCAAGGACTACCACTCGACGGGCTCTGTCTGTAAACCGTTCGAACATTGACCATTCTCCTTAATGCGTGCCTTCAGGTGTGGACACCCAAACCGGCTATGTTCATTCTCCCCTATGAATCGGCAGAGTGAAACCCGAGATGCGCCCCAACCCGTACGCCCAACGCGAAATCTGACCGAAATATGCAGTACGACACAATGTCATCGTGAGTGAAATTGCTGCCGGGAATGAATCTGACCTCAGGCTTCGAACCAACATCAGGTTGCTCGGGGATCTTCTGGGTCACACATTGGTACGCCAAGAGGGCCCAGAGTTACTAGATTTAGTCGAGAAAGTGCGGGCACTTATCCGCGATGATCCCACGGTCGCAGCCCAAATTTTAGGAGAACTGGACCTAGAAAGCGCCACATTGCTGGCCCGGTCCTTCTCGATCTATTTCGATCTCGCAAATATCGCCGAGCAGGTCGAACGCACCCACGATGTTCTCGACGCCTACGTAAGCTCAGGGTCCCCGCTCGCCAAGGTCGTCACAGAAGCCCTCTCGCCCGAGTCGCTACCGATCTACACCCTCGATGACGTTGCACAGATCGCCAGCGACATGTCAGTGCGCCCGGTTTTCACCGCTCACCCTACCGAAGCCGCCCGGCGTTCAGTACTGATTAAGTTGCGCAAAATCGCAGATACGTTGATGGATCAGCGGGTCTCAGATGCAACGCAAACCGCACGGCTTGCCGAACTCATTGATCTGCTGTGGCAGACGGACGAATTGAGATTGGAAAAACCACAGGTACTCGACGAGGCTCGCAATGCCTTGTACTACATGAATGACCTCACCCGAGGACCCCTCGGTGAAGTGCTACATGACTTGGCAAATGCTTTTGATCAACTTGGAGTCACACTCCCAGCAGATTCACGACCAATCAGTTTCGGCTCATGGATCGGCGGCGACCGTGACGGAAATCCGTTCGTCACTCCTGAAGTCACGGCAGAAGTTGTCACGTTTCTCCGCGAAAATGCCCTTACGGACCTGCTCCCGCACATTGATTCATTGATTGAGGACCTGTCTATCTCTGAGCGAATCGCCGGGACTTCACCTGAACTGTGGGAATCAGTCAATCAAGACCTTGAGGTACTCCCCGAATTTGACCGACGTTATCTACGACTCAATGCTGAAGAGCCAATCCGAATAAAGCTAACAATCATTCGTCTACGGCTCCACCTCACTCACGACCGACTAGTAAATAGGTCACCTCGCGTCGTGGGTCGCGATTACGCCAGCACGCAAGAAATCTTGAATGACCTGTTCCTAGTCCGGCGAGACTTACTCGCTCACCGCGGACAACTCATTGCCCATGGGGAGCTTGAACAGGCGATCCGAGTCGTTGCCAGCGTGGGATTGCCACTTGCCACACTCGACATCCGCGAACACTCCGAAAAATTCCAGGGTGCAATCTCGCAATTGATCGCCCGCCTAAACCGTAGCTCCCCCAAAGAGTATTTAGACCTTTGCTCTTCCGCGAGATTTGACCTACTGGCAGCCGAACTTCAATCACAACGACCGCTCGCACCCACCCCACCTCCACTTGATGAGACGGGTATGACCACTTTCAATACTTTGGTTGTTGCCCGCGACATCGTTATTGAATTTGGTAACCGAGCGCTTGAATCCATCATCATCTCAATGACCAAAGGCGCAGACGACGTTCTTGCCGCCGTGGTGTTGGGGCGGGAAGCTGGATTGATAAATACAGATAACGGCGAATCGCTCGTTGGGTTCGTACCCCTACTGGAAACGGTTGCGGAATTGCATGCTGCTGGTGAAATAGTCGATGCGCTTTTATCCGATCCGACTTACCGGAAAATAGTTGCATCCCGTGGTGATCGACAAGAGGTAATGCTGGGGTATTCCGATTCCAATAAGGACGCAGGGATCACGACATCGCAATGGGAGATCCACCTGGCTCAGCGGCACCTGAGAGATATCGCGGCAAAGCACAACGTTTCACTGCGGCTATTCCATGGTCGGGGTGGCACCGTTGGCCGGGGTGGCGGACCCACTTACGACGCCATCATGTCGCAGCCTTGGGGCGTTCTCTCAGGGCAGATCAAGATCACCGAACAAGGTGAAGTTATCTCTGACAAATACCTACTCCCAGTACTTGCCCGTGACAATCTTGAACAAATGGCTGCCGCGGTACTTGACGCTTCGCTTCTACATCGAACACCCAGGCGCACATCGGCGGAACTTAATCGTTGGGATGAAGTGATGCGGATTTCCTCGGCCAGTGCCCAAGAAAAATATCGATCACTAATAATTGATTCCGAACTACCTCGCTACTTCGCCCTATCAACTCCGGTAGAAGAGTTTGGGGCAATGCATTTTGGTTCGAGACCTTCGCGACGGCCCGACACGGCTGCCGGAATTGATGGGCTTCGCGCGATTCCATGGGTATTTGGTTGGACCCAGTCGCGTCAAGTAGTGCCTGGGTGGTTTGGAGTTGGTACCGGCTTGCAGGCCGCCTGCGATGTAGGACTGAGCGGAGAACTCGTTCAGATGTACCAAAACTGGGATTTTTTTCGAAATTTTATTTCCAATGTCGAAATGACACTCGCCAAAACAGATCTCAACGTGGCGGCGCAATACGTTGAGCGGCTCGTCCCACAGGAACTGCATTACATTTTCGACTTGATTAGGGTCGAATACACGTTGAGTGTTCAACGTGTACTTGATATCACCGGGGAAAGCGGGTTATTGGCAAGTAATCCCTCGCTCCAAAGAACTCTAGCCACACGAGACGCCTACCTTCTACCGCTCCATAATTTGCAAGTGTCGTTACTTGAGCGTTCCCGAACTAACCCGACAAATGAGGATCTCACCAGGGCCCTGAGTTTGACAATCAATGGAATCGCGACTGGACTTCGCAATACTGGTTGAGATGAATTAAGGGGTTTCGCGCAGCATGCGAAAATTCCCAAGCGTATTTGGTTTAACGCGCTCTAGTCCGAGGAATTCTGCAACACCTTCGTCGTAAGACTGCAACATTTGCTCGTACACGTCGTGACCCACTGGAGGGCTACCAATTTCAATGAAGCCATGGTGACCAAAAAAATCTTTCTTAAATGTAAGACAGAACACCCGACGAGTTCCCAATACGCGTGCTTTTTCCAATAGGTGCTGCAGCATCTGCGAACCAACGCCCTCATTCGCACGATCTGGCACCACAGCCAGTGTGCGAACTTCAGCGAGGTCCTCCCACATTACGTGAAGCGCGCCGCACCCGATCACCCGCTCACCGTCAGTTGCGACCAAGAACTCTTGAATTCCTTCAAAAATTGTGACAGTTGCTTTTGACAGCAGACTTCCATCAGCTGAGTAAGAGTCAATCAGTGTCCTGATCTCCCGAACATCGGCTGTACGGGCAGGCCTAATCGTGATCATCGATCCCGCTCGGGTTTAACCAACGGGAACAGCACAGTTTCACGAATCCCTTGTCCGGTCAGCGCCATCAAGAGCCGATCAACGCCCAATCCGACTCCACCGCTTGGTGGCATTCCGTGCTCAAGTGCCCGCAGGAAATCCTCATCTAATCCCATGGCTTCCTCGTCACCCTTTGCACCAAGGGACGACTGTTCGACCAACCGCTCACGTTGAATCACCGGGTCCACGAGCTCTGAATACCCAGTTGCCAATTCAAATCCGTCAATGTAAAGATCCCACTTCTCAACTACACCAGCTCGTGATCGGTGGTCGCGAGTCAGAGGCGAGGTGTCAACTGGGAAGTCCATCACAAATGTTGGCCCGGTAAATGTGGGGATCACGTAATGCTCAAAAAGTTCCTCGACTAACTTTCCATTCACCCAAGTGGGAGCGAATTTAATATCAATGTCTGAACACATCTGCTCTAAGGTTGCACGGGCGGTTTCGGGAGTCACGCTCTGATCAGTCGCTTCCGATAGTGAGCCGTAGAGGTCAATTTGTGGCCACACGCCCGAGAGGTCATGTTGGCTGCCATCAAGATGGGTGACAGTGAGCGAACCGGCAACAGCGTGCGTTGATTCTTGAATCAATTCGCGGGTGATGGTCGCCATGTCTTGATAGTCAGCAAATGCTTGGTAAAACTCAAGCATCGCGAACTCTGGCGAATGCGTCGAGTCGGCACCTTCGTTACGAAAGTTTCTATTTATTTCAAAGACTCGATCGAGTCCCCCAACCACTGCACGTTTAAGAAAAAGCTCGGGAGCAATCCGTAAATATAACTCGATCCCAAATGCGTTTGATGCGGTGATGAATGGTCTGGCTGTCGCGCCACCCGGTTGGGTTTGCAGCATTGGCGTTTCAATTTCGAGATACTCGCGATTGGACAGGGAAGTACGCAACGCTGAAACGGTCTTGACTCTCGTGCGCGCCATGATCTGCGCTTCAGGACGCATAATTAGATCTACATAGCGTTGGCGCACGCGAGACTCTTCATTCATTTCTTTGTGGGCTACTGGAAGTGGCCGGAGCGCTTTTGCCGCCATTCGCCACGAGTCTACGAAAATTGAAAGTTCACCACGTTTAGAGGTAATGACCTCGCCTTGAACAAAAATTTGATCGCCGAGATCAACGAGGGCTTTCCAATCGGCAAGGCTCTCTTCGCCCACTTGAGCTAGTGACACCATGGCTTGAATAGTTTCGCCGCTACCAGCAGCGACAGTGGCGAAAGCCAATTTGCCTGTATTACGACTGAAAATTATCCGGCCCGCAACGCCTACCGAAACACCGGTTGATGCTTCGGCATCCAATTCGCCATACTGCTTGCGCAATTGAGCAATAGAGGCCGTGATCGGCAGCGAGACGGGGTAAGCCTGCGCACCTCGGTCCAGAATCGTTTGACGCTTTTGTCGCCGGATCGCAACCTGCTCGGGAACTTCTTCCTCGTCACTCACAGTCGCTAAGGGTAATAGGAGCTACTCCCTCTCAAACTTGGACCTAGACTCACGCGGGTGAGCCTTCTGCATCCGCTATTTCAGCCCAGCTCGATCAAAGGTGTTCTCTTCGATTTCCATTCGACCCTCGTTGATCAAGGAAGCAGTGAATCTTGGCTAGAAATTGCCTGTGAAAGCGTTGGGCTTGATCCCATCGAGTATGACGAAATTGTGCCCAAGCTGAATTCAATTGTCGAGTTTGCCCGGATTGAAGACCCCCACCACGAGAGGGATCTCAGCCCGGCGGCACACAAAGAAATCTTTACCCGGCTTTTGCTCGACTTCAGCGACGGACCGCTGGCTTCGGCCCTCTACTCGTCTATGACTGACCCCTGGTTCGTCTATGCGGACACCCTTCCCGTCCTCGATGCTCTACGCACACAAGGAATCACCACCGCAATTATTTCCAATATCGCCCTCGATCTTGAACCAATTCTGCGCCGTCTCGGCGTTTCGGGGTGTGTTGATTACACATTCACTTCCGCCGAATTGGGCTATGTCAAACCCAATCCTGAAATATTCCTTGCCGCATGTGAGGCAATCGACATCGCTCCCGAACACTTGCTCATGGTCGGCGACAACGCAATAGATGACGGTGGAGCCGGCGCTGTAGGAATGCGAACCCTGATTCTTCCGCGCACTTCCGGGCCAATTCATGGCCTTGCCACAGTTTTGGGCGTAGTCGCTGGATCGAAAACCCTGGACACCTAGGTGCGATTAGACCTGATTTTTTTTAAAAAGTAGTGCGAGACCAAGCAAAGTAAGATCGGGTTCGTGGTGGGTAATTGTTCGAGATTCGCTTACTACGATTTGACTCAGCCCCCCCGTTGCAACAACCGCGGTGACTGGACCAGTTTCTTCAATAATTCGTTCGACTAGCCCGTCCACTTGACCCGCGAATCCATAAATTACTCCTGATTGAAGTGCTTCAACCGTGTTCTTGCCAATCACTGATCGGGGTGCCACAAGTTCAACTTTTCTTAACTGCGCCGCCCGTTCGGCCAGAGCATCCAGCGAAATTTCAATACCGGGTGCCAAAGCGCCGCCCAGGAACTCACCCGTGTCTGACACGACGTCAAGATTGGTTGAAGTTCCAAAGTCGACAACGATACAAGGACCACCAAAAAGGTGGTGGGCGGCGAGAGTATTAACAATTCGGTCGGCCCCAACTTCCTTGGGATTATCCGTGAGGATGGGAACTCCCGTCTTGATTCCAGGCTCCACAATCACGATCGGAATATCGGCGAAATAACGATCGACCATCAGGCGCATCTGATGCAGGACCGCTGGCACCGTGCTGCATAGCGCAATTCCGCTGACATCAGGTTCTTGCTGCAACAAGCCACGGTATGTCAATACCAGTTCGTCAGCAGTCTCGGCTGAATCTGTTTTAATTCGCCAGGACTTATGCAGGGATTGACCCTCGTAAAGCCCAATGACGGTGTTGGTGTTTCCTACATCAATTGCCAGCAGCATTAAATGGACTCCGTTCGAAGGTCTGCACCAATATCTAATACTGGTGCCGAGTGGGTGATCGCACCGACCGCAACAAAATCTACCCCGGTACTTGCCACCGCCTTTGCCTGGTCGAAAGTAAATCCACCTGAGGCTTCGAGTTTGGCTCGACCTCTGGTGAATTCCACTGCACTGTTGAGCTCCTCGATTGTGAAATTGTCCAACAACACCAGATCGGCACCAACTTCGAGTGCTTCGGCGAGTTGATCCAGTGAGTCAACTTCAACCTCAACGGACAAGTCGGGATAACGCTGTTTAATAAGTTCGTACGCTCGGGCCACACCACCTGCGGCAACAACATGATTGTCTTTTATCAATGCGGCGTCCGAGAGGTTCATTCGATGATTGAGCCCCCCTCCGCAACGTACGGCGTACTTTTCAAGTGTTCGCATCCCGGGAGTCGTCTTGCGCGTATCACGCACCTTGGTAGTCGAGTCGCCTAAAGCGTCGGCCCAAGCTCTCGTCGCGGTCGCAATCGCACTGAGATGGCTCAGGAGATTAAGGGCGGTACGCTCTCCTTGCAGCAGCAGTCGCGTCGAACCCACTACGGATCCAAGAACGGTACCTGCCTGCACGCTCTCTCCATCTTTGATGACCGTGGAAATGCTCATCGAGGAGCCACCCAAGATGGCAAACACCGCTGCAGCAACTGGCACGCCAGCAATTACTCCCGGAGCACGTGCCACGAAATCCAAAGTCGACATTTGTTCCACTGCGATAGTGGCAACCGAGGTGACATCTCCGTTTTCATCGCAATCCTCATGCAAGGCTCGAAGCACGACCTCGGAAACATCTAGGGGGTTTAACCCAACTGCAATGAGTTGGTCCGCTAGTTCCCTTTTGATTTTGTGCGACTGCATCAGATCCCAATTCCACTTGTTGTAGTGACCAGCTCACCGTGGGGTGAACGGTGTGAAACTAGCCGAACCTCGAAATCGGTTCTGCTCTCGGGGTAGTCCTCACGCCAATGTGACCCTCTAGTCTCCTGTCGCATCAATGCGTTCGCAATCAGCACCTGTGAGACCGTGAACAAATTGGCGCTCTCCCAATCCTCTGTACACGCACGCGCACCAGTGCGCTCAATCTTGGCTAGCCAAGTCTTCGCATGAGTGAGTGATGCTTCACTTCGAAGGACCCCGGCATTGCGATCCATGACACTTTGCATGTCACGCCTGACTCGGTGCGGGATTAGATACGAATCCTGCGGGGAGCCAACGACGTAGGTGTGGCGTTCTAGTTGATCAGACTCTATTGCAGTCATAATCCGCCGGGAGTACACCAGCCCTTCCAGTAATGAATTTGATGCCAGTCGGTTAGCCCCGTGGACACCGGTGCACGCAACTTCACCCGCTGCATAGAGCCCCGGAATATTGGTGCGACCAAATAGATCGGTTACCACCCCACCAGAAACATAGTGCTGCGCAGGACCCACCGGTATCAAGTCAGTAACTGGGTCGATTCCACGAGAGCGAGCACTGGCAAGGATCGTGGGAAATCTGCGCACCCACGTGTCAGCGCCCAGCACTCGTCCATCAAGCCATACGTGCGCAGAGCCGAAAGCCCGCATCTTTTTCATAATTTCTTTTGCGACAATGTCCCGTGGAGCTAGATCGCCCAGTTCATGGACTGATGGCATGAACGGTTGTAGGTCAGGATCAAGGAGCTTCGCGCCCTCGCCGCGCACAGCCTCACTCACAAGTGGCTGCTGTCCCTGAGCAAGGGGGCCTAGCCATAAAACGGTTGGATGAAATTGCACAAACTCAAGGTCCGCAATTACCGCGCCTGCCCTCAGCGCGAGCGCGATTCCGTCACCGGTCGAAACATATGGATTTGTGGTCTGCCCGAAGACCTGGCCAAAACCGCCGGTAGTCAAAATTACCGCCGGCGCAAGTGCCGCCCCAATCCCATCTCGCTGGCCCGAGCCCATCACGTGCAGAGTCACTCCCTGCGTCGCGCCATGTGCATCAGTAATCAGATCTAGCGCGAGTGCATTTTCAATTATTTCAATACCCGGATCATTAAGTACCGCAGAAACCAATGCGCGGGAAATTTCTGCACCTGTTGCATCTCCACCGGCGTGGGCAATGCGATCACGCTTATGCCCGCCTTCCCTTGTGAGGGAGATCGCACCGCTGGGCTCACGATCAAAGTTGGCACCCAGCAAGATCAGGTCGCGTACGGCTTGCGGGCCTTCTGTGACCAACACCTCGACCGCTTGTGGGTTACACAAGCCGGCGCCGGCAGTAACGGTGTCGTCACGGTGCTGTGACGGGGAATCGTCCTCCGACATTGCAGCGGCAATACCACCCTGGGCCCATCGGGTTGACCCTTCATCTATCTGGGCCTTGGTCAGGATCACAACTTTTCGCCCAGCCGCCCGCGCATGAATTGCAGCCGAGAGACCCGCAACGCCCGATCCGATCACAATGACATCAGATTCGATCTCCCAGCCGGGTGGGTCTGATGTCAGCCAGCGGGGAATATGAATTTTGCTCATCTGGTCTTCATTTCCTTAAATTGGCATATTGTCAATCAATCGGGTGCCCCCCAGAACTCCCGCATACAGCAGGCGACCCTCGGGGTTTGGGTCAGTGACGGCAAGCTCCTGGGATAAGTCATTGCTCATGGCCACCAAGTAGCTAGTCTCAATTTTACCGTCCACGACAAATCGTGCAGCACGCAATTTTTCTGCGACGCTGCCGTCCGTTTCTTGGGCAATGACCAAAGCCTGTGAAATCACAGTTGCCTGGCTCCTCTGATCGGAATCAAGAAACATGTTTCGTGAACTCATGGCCAGTCCATCAGGCTCGCGACGCGTCGGAGTGCCAATAATCTGAACAGGAAAGTTCAATTGGCGCACCATTTGCGAAATTAGGATTAACTGTTGGTAGTCCTTTTCACCGAAAAATGCACAATCGGGTTTTGTTAGGTTCAAAAGTTTCGCAACGATTGTTAATACACCCGTGAAATGGCCAGGGCGGTCGGCACCCTCTAAAATTTCGCCCAGCGGCCCCGGATGCACACTTACATATTCGGACGGGGCACCTGCGTCCGGGTACATTTGAGCCGCACTCGGCGCAAAGACAATGTCGACACCGCTCGTGTAACATTTTTCGAAATCACTCTCCAAAGTTCTGGGGTAGTGCTCAAATTCTGCAGTCTGTCCGAACTGGGTGGGATTCACAAAAATCGTGACCACAACTTCACCATTTGAGCCCACTCGCTCTCTCGCCGCATCGACTAGATCCAGATGACCTTGATGCAATGCACCCATTGTCGGCACTACTGCACGATTGCCCCCATTTTTTCTCTCAAGTTCACCGGACAGGTGAATCAGTTTTGTCACGGAGTTTCACCTAACTCAATGAGAAGGTCGGCCGCTTGGTCAACAGAAAGCACACCAGCATCAAGTGCTCGATCCGTTGCCAGCCGTGCCAGGGCTCGGTAAGCATTTTGTGAACTTGGACGTTCCTGTAATGCGTCTAGGTGTGTGCGAATCACTTCACGGTCTCCTCGAGCTACCGGACCAGTCAATCCCTTGTCTCCTAAACGCAAGGCATTATCCAGCGATGCACTTAATAATGGTGCCAGTAATCGTTGAGGGTTTTCCATGCCCCACTCACCTAAGAGAGAAACGGCTTCGTTGACCAAAACATTGAGGTAATTCGAACTGAGGACCATCGCGGTGTGGTAGATCGCTCGCGCCTCTTCTGGAACCCAGAGAGGTTCCCCACCCATCTCGACAACGAGGGCCTCGGCCACTGGGCGCAGAATTTCCGTGGTGGTAACACCGAAAGGGGTGTCAACTAAACGAGCCAAGTCAATGCTGGTCCCGGTAAATGTCATTGCCGGATGAATGGCCATGGGCGATATTTGCGGAGCGGTATCGCACACTGAGATTCCG
>CAJIYV010000099.1 GCA_905181745.1 uncultured Actinomycetes bacterium
GGTTCAACAGGATCTACAAGATGTTATGGCTGATCTCGTCGGCATTATTCGGACGGGAGACGAGATGCGAAGCGCATTGGATCGCCTAGCGGAATTGCGGGTGCGTGTCGCAAACGTAGCCGTGATGGGTGGCCGAGAGTACAACCCGGGCTGGCATCTGGCCTTGGACCTGCACCACCAGATGTTGGTTTCTGAATGCGTGGCCAAATCTGCTTTGGCTCGCGAGGAGTCGCGTGGGGGTCACACCCGCAACGACTTCCAAGTCATGGATCCGAATTGGCGCATGGTCAACCTCATCTGCCGACTGAGCAAGGATCAGGTGGATATCACCAAGCAAGATCTGCCGTGGATGTCCGAGGAGCTCATCTCGCTTTTCGACGTAAGCGAGCTGAGCAAGTACATGACCGAAGTCGAACTCAGCCAACTGCGAGTGCCGGAAGGGGCAGTGTAGTCATGGGATTAAAGCGTAATTTCCGCGTGTGGCGCGGCAATAGTGAGGGCGAGGGCGCTCTTAAGGACTATGAAGTGGATGTGCTCGAGGGCGAGGTTGTCCTCGATGTTATCTTCCGAATCCAGGCGACGCAGGCGACAGACCTTGCTGTGCGATGGAATTGTAAGGCCGGGAAATGTGGTTCGTGCAGTGTCGAGATCAATGGGAAACCGACCCTGATGTGCATGACTCGGATGAACACTTTTGAGGAGAACGAAACCATCACGGTGACACCTCTTCGGACCTTCCCCGTCACACGTGATTTGGTCACCGACGTCTCCTTTAACTACGCCAAGGCTCGCGAAGTCCCGGCGTTCACTCCACCTGTTGGCTTGGAGCCCGGCGATTACCGCATGTCACAGCAAGATGTCTCTCGCAGCCAGGAGTTCCGCAAGTGCATTGAATGCTTCCTGTGCCAGGACACCTGTCACGTAATTCGCGACCACGAGGAGAACAAGACGAACTTCGCTGGGCCGCGCGTTCTAATGCGGGTCGCTGAACTCGAAATGCACCCTCTGGACACCCTCGATCGCACCCGGATGGCGCAAGAAGAGCTGGGCTTGGGCTACTGCAATATCACAAAATGTTGCACGGAATCATGTCCTGAGCACATCCAGATCACCGACAACGCGTTGATCCCACTCAAGGAACGGGTGGTCGACGTCAAGTACGACCCGGTCAAGTGGCTTGGCAATAAGATTCGGGTGCGCAGCAGCACGGATTGATTCAGGGGTTAGAGGCCCCGAGTGGGGAAGAAGAGCCAGATAATGCTCTCCTTCAAGCGCGCGGGCATTCATGAGACAAAATCCTTGTGGCGGCTGGCAACGGACCAAGGGAAGAAAAAAGTTTCCGCAGTCAGGGCACCCGTCCGTTCTGCTGTGACGTTGCCGGCGAAAAAGATCGTAGGCCGTAGACTCTGACCATGGCATCGGAGCGCGTGAGTGAATCAGGATTTGATATTAAACCGATCTATAGCAGCGCAGACTTAGCAGATTTTGATGAGGGAAGCCAGCTAGCGGATCCAGGAGTGTTTCCGTACACGCGTGGGGTGTATCCCAGCATGTACACCGGCCGACCATGGACCATGCGGCAATACGCAGGTTTTGGTACTGCAGCTGAATCCAATGAGCGGTACCAGCAACTGCTCGCTGCCGGAACGACCGGTCTTTCTGTTGCTTTTGATTTGCCGACCCAAATGGGAATGGACTCCGACAATGCGCTTTCCCACGGAGAGGTGGGCAAGGTCGGCGTTGCGATTGACTCGATGGAAGACATGCGCACCCTGTTCAATGACATTCCCCTTGATCAGGTTTCAACATCTATGACGATTAATGCGCCTGCTGCGATTTTGTTGCTCATGTATCAATTGGTCGCTGAAGAAAATGGAATTGATGCAAGCGCACTCAATGGCACGATTCAAAACGATATTTTGAAGGAGTACATCGCTCGTGGGACATATATTTACCCGCCGCAAGAGTCACTGCGTTTGATCACGGACATTTTTTCCTACTGTAAAGCTGAGCTTCCCAACTGGAACACGATTTCAATTTCCGGCTATCACATGGCTGAAGCTGGAGCTAACCCTGCGCAAGAAATTGCATTCACTCTTTCCAATGGGAAGGCCTATGTGCAAGCGGCTATTGATGCGGGTCTTGATGTTGACGACTTCGCACCGCGCTTGGCTTTTTTCTTTGTCTCTCGCACGAGTTTTTTGGAGGAGGTCGCGAAGTTTCGTGCAGCTAGAAGGATGTGGGCACGAATAATGCGCGATGAGTTTGGCGCCAAAAACTCGAAATCCCACATGCTCCGTTTCCACACTCAAACCGCTGGTGTTCAACTCACCGCTCAGCAACCCGAAGTGAACCTCGTTCGGGTTGCCGTGCAAGGACTTGCCGCTGTCTTGGGGGGCACCCAGTCACTTCACACAAATAGTTTTGATGAAGCTATTGCCCTGCCTACCGAAAAGGCTGCGCGCCTTGCTCTGCGAACCCAGCAGGTGCTCGCCTACGAAACCGACGTCACGACGACTGTCGATCCGTTTGCCGGCTCTTATGTTGTTGAAAGTCTCACCGACGAAGTGGAAGCAAAGGCATTGGAACTCATGGAGCAAGTTGAACTTCGTGGCGGTGCGGTAGCAGCAATCGAGCAGGGATTCCAGAAAATGGAAATTGAAAACACTGCTTATGCGATCTCCCAGGAGATTGATTCGGGTGAAAGAATAGTGGTTGGTGTAAATAAATACACGGTCAGTGAAGAGGACCACTACGAGCCACTACGAGTTAATCCTGCAATTGAAGCTGAGCAATGCGAACGGCTGTCAACTTTGCGTGCGTCTCGCGACAATGAACGGGTGTCCGAACTTTTGGTCAAAATCACCGAAGCAGCGCGAGGGGATGCCAATTTGTTGTACCCCATGAAAGAGGCTTTGATGGCCAAGGCAACGGTTGGTGAAGTATCTGATGCTCTGCGGACGGTCTGGGGTAAGTATCAGCCGAATGAATTCTTTTAATTAACGAGTTCGTAGAATGACAAACTGAAATCGGCCTTCGACAAAATAAGACTTGCTGTACATAAAGGGCTTTCCATCTTTATCAAAGTGAACTTGGTCTAGCAAGAGGAAAAGGCCTTGTTCTGGTTTTTGCGGTCCCCAAGCTATTTCTTGTGAGGAGACGGCATGTAGTTCGGCCATGGCGCGAGCTGGCGTGATACCGATTGTTTCAAATACTTCAAACACTGAGCCGTGCCCCATTCGCTCGAGCATTTGCGCGTCGAGTGTTTTGGTCGGAATTACGTCAAATGAATATGCGACAACCTCACCGTCGGCATAGACAGCTCGTTGCAAGTCAAGGACTTGTTCTCCAGGCATTAAATCTAGGCGCTTGCTTTCTTGTTCGCTGGCAGCTCGTGTTTCACCTTTGTGGCGTTCCATTGAGGGTGTAAAGCCCATTTCGCGGATTGTCTCGGTGATGGATCTTAATTCCTGGATTCCTGCTTTGATTTCCGTTCCGAAATCAGAAACGAATGTCCCAGATCCATGGCGAACATCAACGAGGCCCTGCGACTCCAAGAGCGTGATCGCGGTTCGTACCGTTACTCGGGAGACCCCGTAGTCAACGGCAATCTCTGTCTCGCTTGGTAGACGGGCCCCTGGGGAAACTTCGCCTTGCATGATTCGTGAACGAAGGTGCCTGGCGACCTGGCGGCTGAGGCTTCCGGACTTACTTGGCGCATTCAGTGCTGAGCGGTTGGCCGTGGAGCGATCAGAGATTGACACTGGCGCATCATCCCCTACCTCAACGCGATTTCGTACACGGGGACCGGTGGCGGATCTCGTTTTGGTATCAAATACTCCCGATGTGGGTGTTCGGGTTGACATCTCGTAGGCACCGACCTACCTTAGGCAAAGTTGTAGGACGACTTACGTCATAGGAGTGATGAGTGGCCGAGATACAGGCAGTTCGCTGGGATGAAGAAGCACTGGTCCTTTTGGACCAAACGAAGTTACCCAGCCAAGAAATTGATTTTGTGGCTCACACGGTTGATGAAGTTGTGGATGCCGTGGATCGGTTAGTGGTCCGAGGAGCCCCAGCGCTTGGCGCTGTGGGGGCCTTCGGCGTCGTCGTCGCGATGGACCAAGGGGCGCGTGAATCTTGGACGGCCGAGCGGCTAAGCCAACAGATTCTTCGGATTCGCAACGCGCGCCCGACAGCTGTGAATCTAGCGTGGGGCGTGGATCGGGTTCAACCATTTGCGGAGCAAGGACGCGATGAGGTACTTACGCAAGCACATCAAATAGTTGTGGAAGACACTGCAGCCAACCGTAAATTGTCTGAACTTGGGGCAGATTGGATTCTCCAACGCACGGGCGCGAGCAAATTGCGAGTTCTCACACACTGCAATACTGGGGCTCTTGCTACAACGGGTTGGGGCACGGCCCTTGGGGTCATCAGAGAGTTACACGAGCGTGGCGCGCTGGATGTTGTCTACGTGGACGAAACCAGGCCCCTGTTGCAAGGTGCCCGTCTCACCGCGTGGGAGTTAGAACGAGAAGGGATTAACTACCGCGTTCAAGCCGATGGGGCTGCTGCGTCGACGATCCTGCGCGGGCTGGTCGACTTTGCCATCATTGGCGCTGACCGGATCGCTCGAAACGGAGATTCGGCCAACAAGATCGGATCCGTAGGTGTGGCTTTAGCCTGTCAGGCCGGGGGAATCCCCTTCATGGTGGCTGCGCCGTCATCCACGGTGGACCTTGATACGGCAAGTGGCGAGGAAATCGAGATTGAATTACGCGATGGCGCCGAAGTCACTCAACTGGCCGGAGTGAATATCGCTCCGGTGGGTGCCCAAGGCTTTAATCCAGCATTTGACGTCACACCTGCCAAGTATATTTCCGCCATCGTCACCGAAAAATGCGTTGTCGAGCCGAAAGACTCACCCGATGTCAGTGCACTAGTAAACGGAGTAAACAAATGAGCGATGCCATCGAAATCCCTGAAGCGCTGCAGCAGTTAGTGGATCGCAGTAATTTAATCGGTGACGATATGTCCTTGGTCGTCTATGGCGGCGGCAACACGTCGTCTAAGGGCCAGGTGAAAGATCATCTCGGACGACTGCAAGAAGTCATGTGGGTTAAAGGATCTGGTGCAGACATGCGCGGTTCAATAGTTAGCGACTATCCCGGATTGCGAATCAGTGAACTCCTTGCCCTAAGGGATCTCGATGAATTGACCGACGAGCAGATGACCGATTTTGTGACTCGCGCGCTCATGGACCCAAGCGCGCGCCGCCCCTCGATTGAGACTTTGCTCCATGCATTTTTACCTTTTAAGCATATTGATCATGTCCACGCGGATGCAATTTGTGCGTTAACGAACCACGCAGATGGAAAGCGCATAACGGCCGAAGCGTTGGGTGAAGGTTTCGCCTACGTTGACTGGATGCGACCTGGCTTTGAGCTCAGCAAGATTGTGGGAGACCTTGCCAATTACGACGGA
>CAJIYV010000100.1 GCA_905181745.1 uncultured Actinomycetes bacterium
TCACTCACGTGATTGCGATTTATTAACAGCAAAACGGCAGGCCCAGCTCCCGAAGTCATTGCGGCCATTTTGCGTTCCCGGAGTGCGGAAATAATCTTTGTTGTTTCGGGATACATCTGCGCTCTGGCATCTTGATGTAAACGATCTGATGTCGCCTCCCACAAAAGACCTGGGTCCTGGGAAATCGCGTATACCAGCAATCCGGTTCGCGAAAGATTGTGACAAGCTGCCGAACGGTCAACCTGCTGCGGCAACACTCCGCGAGCTTTGCTCGTTGCTAATTCATGAGGTGGAATCAGCACTACCGGCACTACGTCCTCATGAACTGACGGCTGTACCGCGCCGGCTGCCTTACTAGTTTCAAGCCAGCTCACGTTGAAACCTCCGTATAGGGCAGCCGACAAATTGTCCGGATGGTTTTCAAACTCAAGTGCAATATTGAGAATTTGTCGATTCGACATGAGATCCTCGCCCCCCTCAACGAGAGAGCGAGCCACAGCTAACCCGCCAATGACAGCCGATGCCGAGGAACCCAATCCTCGGCCATGGGGAATGGCATTGCGACATTTAAGGATGAACCCTGGCGGGACCGCATTCATTGCCGAAAACCCACGATTTATTGCTCGGACGACCAAATTCGTTTCATCTGTGGAAACAGCGCCCGCCCCCTCGCCTTCAACATCAACTTTGATGCCTTCGTCGTTGGTCACCATTGCCGTTAACTCGTCATGAACCGCGAGTGCAAGCCCCATCGAGTCAAACCCGGGACCCAAATTGGCACTGGATGCTGGCACAAGAATTCGAACGGCACCTGACACAAAAGTCACAAGAATCAGCCCACTAGTCCTAATTTTTGTGCCGCAAGGTCGACATCAACTGGAATACTCACCGGGTCAGCAGCACCTTTAAGTGCCCATTGTGGGTCTTTGAGGCCGTTACCGGTCAACGTGCAGGTGATCACCGAGTCTTTCGGCACCCGCCCCGCCGCATGCATTTTGAGCAGCCCGGCCACACTGGCAGCGCTGGACGGCTCGCAGAATAAACCTTCTTTCTCAGCGAGGAGGTGATACGCAGCCAAAATCTCCTGATCGGTCACAGAATCAATGTGCCCACTGGATTCATCGCGCGCTGAAATGGCCCTATCCCATGAAGCCGGATTTCCAATGCGAATCGCCGTCGCGATCGTTTCAGGGTCTGACACGCGAACCCCGGTCACCAAAGGCGCGGCTCCTTCTGCCTGGAATCCCCACATGGCCGGTGATGCGCTTGTGACTCCCGAGCTTTGGTATTCCTGAAAACCCTGCCAATAAGCCGTGATGTTGCCCGCATTCCCTACTGGCAGGCAATGAATGTCTGGCGCTTGACCCAACCGATCAATGATCTCAAATGCCGCCGACTTCTGGCCCTCAATCCGAACTGGATTAACGCTATTGACCAAAGCAACCGGGTAATTTTCGGAAAGTTCACGGGCGAGAACCAGACAATCGTCAAAATTGCCTTCCACCTGAAGCAGCACTGCACCATGAACAACAGCTTGGGCAAGTTTTCCCATGGCGATTTTGCCTTTAGGGATCAGCACCGCGCAGGTCATGCCGGCCTTGACGGCATAAGCCGCGGCACTGGCGGACGTATTACCCGTTGAGGCACAAATAACGGCTTTGGCTCCTTCGCTCGCCGCATGTGAGATGGCCATGGTCATGCCGCGATCTTTAAACGAACCGGTCGGATTTGCGCCTTCATATTTTAACCAGACAGATCCACCCACCGCTTCGCTCACAGTGCACGCGTAGACCAGCGGAGTGCCCCCTTCGCCCAAACTCACAATGGGGGCGGATTTGTCAAGCGGCATCCGGTCGCGATATTCGGTGATTACTCCACGCCATTGATGTGCCATTTAATCTTCACCTTCAACTCTCATGACACCGACAACTTTTCGGACCTCATCCATTGATTCGAGTTGATCAACGGTATCTTTGAGCGCTGCTTCGCTTCCACTATGCGTTCTCACGATTAGCCCGGCCTCTGAACCTTGTCCTTCTTGCCGCACCACCTGAATACTCACTCCGTGCGAAGCAAATGCATGAGCAATCTGTGCGAGAACTCCGGGCCGATCCTGTACGTCGAGGTTCACGTAATATCGTGTTTGAGCGCGTCCGATATCGAGAACTTCTAGACCCAAATAAGTGCTTTCGCCTGGGCCACGGCCCCCTAGGACCCGGTGACGTGCAGCAGCTACCACATCACCCAAAACCGCGCTCGCGGTTGGATCCCCGCCAGCACCGCGCCCATAGAACATCATTTCTCCAGCAGCTTCCGCCTGCACAAAGACGGCGTTAAATGAACCGCGCACATTTGCCAGAGGATGGTGCAGAGGAATCATCGCCGGATGCACCCGCACAACAATGCCGTCTTCTTTCTCCTGAGTACCGACTAATTCAGCAATTGCGAGCAGCTTGATCACAAAACCCATGTCGCGCGCAGCAGCGATATCGGCCTTGGTGACGTTACCGATTCCCTCGCAATAGACATCGGCCAAAGTGACCCGGGTATGAAAAGCCAACTCGGCAAGAATGGCGGCTTTGGCCGCCGCATCAATTCCGTCAACATCGAGGGAAGGGTCGGACTCTAGGTAACCCAGCGCATTCGCCTGGTCAAAAACCTCGGCGTAGTCGGCTCCTTCCTCATCCATTTTGGTAAGCATAAAATTGGTAGTTCCGTTGACTATTCCCATAACTTTCGTGACTCGGTCTCCCGCAAGGGACTCACGCAGTGGTCGAATCAGTGGGATAGCTCCCGCAACAGCAGCCTCAAAATATAGATCAACATCAAATCGCTCTGCCGCTGCGTACAGTGCCGCGCCGTCTTCTGCCATAAGTGCCTTGTTGGCTGTTACAACACTTGCCCCGGCTTCCATTGCTGAAAGTATGAGCGAGCGCGCCGGCTCAATTCCACCCATTACTTCGATAAGAATGTCCGCCCCCGACAATGCCACCGATTCTAAATCTTGGGTGAGTAGCGACTGAGCAATTCCTACCCGAGGCTTATTAATATCTTTGACTCCAACCGCGATTAACTCAAAGCCGGCCCCGACTCTGTGCGCCAGATCGTGTTGATGACGGGCCAAGAGCTTGGCGACGGAAGTTCCCACCGTCCCAGCACCCAACATGGCGATGCGCACTGGTGGAGCAGATTTATCACGCTCTGACATGAATCTCCTCAAATAAAAATTGCCGGGGTCCGCAGGCTGAGTCTGCCAAAGCAGAATACCGCGTGTGCATTAGCCAGCAAATGGATCAAGTGCCAATAGGTCATCAAAAGTTTCTCGTCGTAAAACTAGTTGGCTTACTCCCCCACGAACTGACACAACAGGGGGCCTGGGAATCTGGTTGTAATTGGAAGCCATAGAGCGGCAGTAAGCGCCGGTAGCCGCGACAGCGATCAAGTCACCCGGCGTAATGTCTCCAGGCAGCCAAGCATCACGCACCACGATGTCTCCTGATTCACAATGCTTTCCGACTACCCGACAAAGAATCGGCTCATTTGATGAGTCCCTTGAGACCAGCGCCACCGAGTATTGAGCCCCATAAAGTGAAGTTCGAATGTTGTCGCTCATACCTCCGTCAACCGAAACGTAAGTGCGCTCACCGTGATCGAGTTTTACTTTCTTAACCGTCCCCACCTCATAAAGAGTGATTCCGGCTCGGCCCACGATGGCCCGCCCCGGCTCAAAGCACAATGCAGGGACCGGGATGCCAACGCTCTCGCACTCTCGATTCACGATTTCTTTGATCTGGTCGGCCATGAGCCGAACTGAGAGCGGGTCATCTTCTGGGAGGTAGGCGATCCCCATTCCCCCACCCAGGTTGAATTCTTGGCAAACAATTCCCTGGGTGTCGTAAATCGCGTGCGCAACCGACACAACACGAGCAGCTGCGATTTCAAACCCCGCAGAGTCGAAAATTTGAGATCCAATATGTGAATGCAGGCCGACAAAATTCAACGACGGCAGCTTAGCAATTCGACGAACTGCCTCTTCCACATCGCCTTCCTGCACCGAAAGTCCAAATTTCTGATCCTCGTGGGCGGTCGCAATAAATTCATGTGTGTGAGCCTCAACGCCCACTGTTGCCCGGACCAATACGTGCGCGACCACATTCAGATCCGCAGCGATTGCCGCCACGCGCACAATCTCGTCAAATGAATCGATGACAATTCGACTCACTCCATAAACGAGTGCAGATCGAATTTCACCCTGCGACTTATTATTTCCATGCATGAGCAATTTGTCACCCGGGATTCCCGCGCGAATTACGATCGCCAGTTCACCACCGGATGCGACATCAATTCCCAGTCCTTCTTCAGCAACCCAACGTGCCGCGGCAACGCTAAGAAAAGCCTTCGCGGCGTAATAAACCGTCCCGTTTTCGTTGTCAGCAAGATATGCGCTCGCAAATTTGCGAGCCTGTTGACGCACATCTTGCTCATCAAAAATAAACAGTGGTGTGCCAAACTCGGCAGCAAGGGTGACAACGCCCTGACCACCAATGGACAGTTCGCCGCTATCTGCTCTTTCGGCGCTGTGGGGCCACACGTGGGATTGCACCGGATCCAAAGTTGAGACAGGCGCATGTGGTTCCTGCGCCATCTGAGCATGACGCGGCCCAGCGGGATGTGCTTGCATAATCAGAGTCTACCGGTCGTTACATCTTTTCACGAGCGGTGACTCCAAGGAGTTCCAAGCCGTTTGCGAGCGTCTGCTGGGTTGCCGCGCACACCCACAATCGAGCAATATGGACGGAACCAAGCTCTTCATCAGAGCGGGGCAAAACTCGACATGCGTCATAGAAACGATGGTAGGCACTGGCCAATTCCTCAAGAAAGCGAGCAACCCGGTGAGGTTCGCGCAGTTCCGCCGCCGTTGCAATAACTGCCGGGAACTTTTCGATGACTCCGAGGAGCTCATTTTCCTGCTTCATATCAAGTAATTCGGGAATAAATGCACTCTCGCGCCATTTCGCTCCGATGTCCTCGGCGTTACGCAAAACCGAACTGATACGCGCGTGCGCGTACTGCACATAGAACACCGGATTGTCATTTGCTTTGCGCGCGATTTCCTCAAGATCCACAACCAGCGGGGTCTCAACCGGATACCTGGCTAAGGTGTAACGCGCTGCATCTACCCCAACCTCTTCAACGAGTTCTTCCAAGGTGACGATTTGACCCGAGCGTTTTGACAGCTTGACCTCCACTCCACCACGTGTGATTTTCACCAATTGACCAATCAAAATTTCGATGTTTTCATGCATATTGTCACCCGCGCATGCCGCCACCGCTCGCAGACGGTTGACGTATCCGTGGTGGTCCGCGCCCAGCAGATAGATTGCCGTGTCAAATCCGCGCATCCGCTTGTCAACGTAATAGGCAGTGTCCGCGGCAAAATAAGTTCTCTCGCCGTTCTCTTTTATTAGGACCCGATCTTTATCGTCTCCAAATGTCGTGGTCCGTAACCAGAGTGCACCCTCAGATTCAAAAACGTGACCCTGCGCCTCGAGGCGAGCTTGGGCCCGCTCAACCGCACCGGAGTCATAAAGTTTGCGCTCGGAATACCACACATCAAAGTGCGTTCGAAAAAGTTCAAGGACGTCTTTCTGCTGCTGCCACTGCAATGCATAAGCCTCTTCACGGAAAGCAACCATTTGTTCTTCGGCAGGAAGTTGGCGAAACTCCGGATGTTCCCGATTTATCTGCGCCGCCAGATCTAAGATGTAGCCACCGTGATACCCGTCTTCTGGAACGGCCTCACCTGATGCAGCCGCCATGACGGATATTCCAAATTTATCCATCTGCACCCCGCGATCGTTGACATAAAACTCGGTGGTTACGTCCGCTCCTGCCGCGGCTAAAACCCGAGCCAAGGCGTCCCCCACTGCAGCCCACCGTGTGTGCCCAAGATGTAAGGGTCCTGTGGGATTGGCCGAGATAAACTCAACGTTGAAACTCTTACCCAACAACGCGTCATTGCGACCATAGCCCGAGCCCAGGCGCACTACCCGTTCGGCAATTCCCCCTTGGGTCTGAGCGGAAAGCCTGATGTTCACGAAGCCCGGTCCCGCCACACTCACATCGGTAAACGCCGGATCAGCGCTGAGCCGCTCAGCAATTTGGTTGGCGAGTTCCCTCGGTGGAAGACTCGAGCTCTTTGCGGCCACGAGCGCGACATTGGTGGCGTAATCGCCATGTTCACGTGACTTCGGTCGCTCTAATGTGACTTCAACGTGAGTGGTCAATATTCCCTGCGCAAATAATTCGTCGACTATCCGTTGAACACTTTCGCGCGTGTCGTTAATTGCCACGGCGTGAGCGTATCTGCCTGCGCGTATGTCCTGACATAGAGTGCTCGTATGGCTTCCCAAGACGAGATTGACAAACTTCTGCGTGAAATCGCTGCCCAAGATTCTCCGCAGTCGGCACCCGCTCGCCGCAAAGACTCCGGCCTTCCTTCCCCACAACGTGAATCTAGCTCCGGTGGGCGGATTGCCTACGCTGTTGCTGGAGGGGTCATCATGGGTGTTGGCGGAGTGGCATCAGGCCTGCTTTTGCCCGGACTCACCATGATCAGTACTGGGGCTGGTGCCGCTGTTGGCGCCTTCTTGATCGCTCTCATCAGCGGGCCCCCACGTTGGTTTTCGCGCTAGTTCACGATCACGGATCACGTCTTGAACAATCGAGCCGGTGAAAAATCCGAGAAATACAAAGTACGTCCAGATGAGAACCGCGATGGGTGCACCAAAGACAATTAAGGCCGAGCCCACGGTCGTCGATAGTTGCGCGTAGATCCCGAAGACTCCAACCGACAATATGATGAGGCCCGTTGAGACGAGCAGTCCCGGAGACCGCCAAGTGATGACTCCAGATGTCCCACTCGCGCGGCGCATGACAAACCACACCAAGAGGTAGACGAATATCCCGGGAGCTAGCCACCCCAATTTATCGAATATTTCTAAGAAAGTCGTTTCAATGTTAAGAGCGCTTAAAACCACCGGAACAACCGTGACGGCTAGGAGCGTTGCCACGATCCCGACAATCAGAATGAGAGCAAATAACGCAGATCTTGCGCGAGCCATCAATCCTGGTGCCCTGCGGATATTGTGAAAGATGTGATCTTGAACCTGAAGAAACCCGTATACGACTTTTTGTGACACGTATACGGCCAAAATCACACTGACAATTGTTGTCACGGTAACCGAACTTGTAGAGGCGGCTTGTGCCAATGTAGCCAGCGAATCAACCGCGGGTTCCAACCCGCTGAGCGAGTCCGGTCCTCGGCTGGCGAACGAGTCCCACCCGGCCATGAACTGCTGGCGATCGAGAAACAGCCCCGCGATCGCACCCACGGAAATAGCGATTGGCGCTAAAGCCAAAATCACATAATACGCCAAGCCTCCAGAAATTATTGACACGTTAAATTGACCAAAACGCATCACAAAGTCGCGCACAAATGAGATCGGCACGCTCACCAGCGGATGACTCCGAAAGGAATTCAGCACCATTTGCACACCAGCCACCACTACATGCTTGCATATTGGGTGCGCTGCTAACCTTACGGTCCCCTGCCTCCGTAGCTCAGGGGATAGAGCGCCGGTTTCCGGTACCGTAGGTCGCAGGTTCGATTCCTGCCGGGGGCACAATGTCACACACGTCAGTCGACCCTTTAGCAACGCCACCTCGCCGTGTCGTAAATTTTGCGTACCCTGCCGGCTCCCTTTACCCGTACATCGTCGCAGCATTCGTGGGCATCCTCTTGATCTCTAATATTGGTGCAACCAAATTGATTGCATTTGGCCCTTTCATCACCGACGGTGGAGTCTTTCTCTTCCCGCTCACCTACATTATTGGCGATATTCTCAGTGAGGTGTACGGCTGGAAAGCCGCGCGCAGAGCAATTTTTACCGGATTTGCCATGTCGGTCCTGGCTGCATTTACTTTCTATTTGGTACAAATTTCCCCTGCTGCGGAAGCTTATGAGTTTCAAGGTGCCTTCGAATCAGTTCTTGGATTCGTACCCAGAATCGTGCTTGCCAGTGTCTTGGGTTACCTGGTGGGCCAATTACTTAACGCCTATGTGTTGGTGAAGATCAAGCAAAGAACAAAAGAAAAACACCTGTGGGCCCGCCTGATCGGCTCCACAATAGTTGGTGAATTTGCCGACACTCTAGTTTTTTGTACCGTCGCATTCTACGGTGTAATCACGGGCGCTGATTTCATTAATTATGTCTTAGTGGGATACCTCTACAAGACTTTGTTAGAGGTATTTTTTCTCCCGGTCAGCTACCCCGTTATCAAAGCAATCAAAAAACACGAACCAACGTATTTTGGCAGCTAGGTTGTCTTCGCGTAGCGACCAGTTGTAAAGCGTGAAACCCAATCCTGCTTAAAATCAAAATAGGTTCCCGCTTGCATGTGCTCGCGAATTTGGTCCACCAAGTGGACCGTGAAACGCAGGTTATGAATACTCGCTAATGTTGGAAAGATCAATTCATTGGCTTTATAGGCGTGATGCAAATAACCCTGTGAATAATTCACGCAGGTGTAGCAATCACATTCGTGATCGATCGGCTCGCTATTGCCTCTGCTGTTTGCATTGGACACATTGAAACGCCCTTCCACGGTCAAAAGAGCCGAATTACGGGCATTGCGCGTTGGAGCCACACAGTCGAATGTGTCAGCTCCGTTTTCAGCGCCGACAAAAAGGTCCAAGGGCTCGCCAATCCCCAGCAGGTGTCGGGGTTTCTCCTCTGGCAATTCATCCACGACCCAACCGATGATGGTTCCAAGAGTTTCCTTATCTAGAGCCCCACCGATTCCAAATCCATCAAAATCCAATTCACCTATTTCACGAGCAGCCTGCCTGCGCAAATCTTCGTAATGTGCACCTTGGACTACACCGAAAAGCATCTGACGCGGCTTTTCAGCTCGATCAATGGTGAGTCGCTGATGTTCATCGATACACCTTTGAGCCCACTGTTGAGTGCGTCGCATTGCAGTTAATTGATACTCACGCGTATTCATCAAAGTTGTGCATTCATCGAATGCAAAAATTATGTCCGCGCCAATAGCATGCTGGACTTGCATGGAAACCTCCGCCGTAAAGCGGTGCATACTTCCATCTAGGTGTGATTTGAAAGTTACTCCCTCATCATCAACGTGGGCCAACCGGTCTTTTCCTGGAGCGATTACATCGCTCTCGACAGTGTTGGCGCTGTCCATCGATAATACTTTTTTGAACCCGACACCCAATGAAAGTACTTGGAATCCTCCACTGTCAGTAAATGTGGGCAGGGGCCAGTTCATGAAATTACCGAGCCCACCGGCACCATCAATGATTTCGGTTCCCGGCTGCAGGTATAGGTGATAGGCGTTTGCAAGTACTGCTTGTGCTCCAAGATCTCGAACGCTCTCAGGTAAAACCGATTTTACCGTTCCCTTTGTACCCACTGGGATAAATGCCGGGGTGTGGATACGGCCGTGTGGCGTAGTAATAGTCCCGGTTCGCCCACGCGTCTGATCAAGCTGGGATACGACGTCAAATCCGTGGCTCACCGCGCAATGCTACATATGGACTGCCTTCTGAAACTGCCGGTCATAAGCCATCCGGGTTTCCACACCCAAAGTCATGAATTCGGACACGGTTGCCAGCAATTCGGGTGTGGGAAAAATCCAGGGATCGTCGACTAAGTCCGGGTCTATATCGGCCATCGCTTCTTGTGCGCCAGCAACTGGACATGCATATTGAACCCACTCAGCAAGCCGGGCTGCGACCTCCGGATCGTAGCAATGTCAGATCACAAATCTACGTCACGATATCCTTCCGTACACGCACCTCGTGTCACGAAAATGTCACAAAATCATCTGGCTATGAAATACGCCTACGCCTTTGCGTACCACATGGCCAGATCTGCGAACCCTTGATCAAGTGAGATCGAGGGGCTCCACTCAAGAAATCTCTTGGTTTCCCCTAGGTCAAACCAATGCGCGGTTGCAAGCTGCTCTACCAGGAATGACGTCAGTGGTGGCTCGCTCTTGCGGATCCTCCACGCGGATTCAGCGGCATGCCCTGCCGCCATAGCAATGTGAAACGGGATGCTGCGGGATGGGGCCTTCGCACCGGCGGCATAAGCAATGCGACCGAGAGTTTCTCGCACCGTGCGTGGCTCTCCATTCGTCACCATGAGCGCCCTGTTAAAAGCTGAAGTAGGCGCATCGATCGCGCAAGCAAATGCCTGCGCCGCGTTCGTGACATACGTTGTGTCAATCAGTGAATAACCACCGTCTATCAAAAAGAGCCTTCCCGACCGAGCCCGTGCAACTATTCGCTCAATCAGCTGCGTATCCCCCGGTCCCCACACCAAATGTGGGCGCAAAGCCATAGTAGAAAAATCAGGTGAGTGCGCGGCAAGGACATCGATCTCGGCCAAAGCTTTGGTGCGACTATATGAGCCGCGTACGTGGGCTGGTTCGGCTTTGTGCACCCCCACGCCAATGAGTGCATTCCCTGTGTGCGCAACTGACGGCGAGGATGCGTAAATAAATCTCTGGACCCCATTTTTTTTCGCCTTCTCCAGAAGCTTTCTTGTCGCCAAAACATTTGAATCAAAAAACTCCTGGTAGCTTCCAACGATCCCCACTTTTGCGGCCAGATGAACCACAACCTCCACACCCTTAATCCACTGTTCGGATTTCGTAGGTGCGACTAAATCGTCAAGAAACTCGCGGATTCCTGGCACATGGCAAGGTGTCCGCTGCACCACAACGCATTCATGGCCAGATTTTTGAATCTCCCTCACCACCGCAGACCCAAGTAGTCCTCGCCCACCGGTAATCAAAACTTTCACCTGTCACCTGCTAGTTTCGCATTCGCCCACTGAGCGATTTCTTCACGATTAAGTTTCGCATTGTGGCGAATATCTGTGGGAAGTGATTTAACGGGCAGCATCGCCGCGAGTGGAACGCCAGCAATGGCGCGCATCTCGTCTTCCTTGTCCATCTTCGATAGGCCTTTTGCTTCTGTAGTTTCGATATACACAATTGCAACAACTGCTCCGCCCCGTGGTCCTATTCCTACGCACGCTGCTTGACGCACGAAAGGTAATGATTCAATTCTTTGCTCCACCGGGACCGGAGTAATCACTCCTAGCGACGTTGAAATTACATGTGATTTGCGACCCTCAATCCACAGGGAACCCTCCGCATCAAGGTGACCCACATCTCCCGTGCGGTGCCAACCCACAAAGTGGGAGCTACTTCGTTCCGTGAATTCCAGGCTGTCATAACTATTTTTCATATGTGGAGCTCGCACTACGATTTCGCCCATAACTTCAGGGGCAGTGGTGAGCTGATCGGGCGCATCCCACGCGGCAATGCAGATGTCGACTCCGGGAATCCCCTTGCCGACGAGTACTCCCTGATCGCTCTGCGATTTCAGGATCGCTTCTAGGTCGGTTTCGCTTAATGGCAACGCCTCAGTCATGCCATAAGGGGTGCGGATACAAGCGTGGGGAATGAGCAGCGCCAATCGTTGCAATAATGATTTGGGAACTGGAGCACCCGCACTCAAGATAAGTCGAATGCTGCTCCAGTCAGCGTCATCGTGTTTGGGGGCTGTGTCCAATACGTTGATTAATGCAGCAGGAGAGGCCCACAACAGCGTGCCCCCGGCACTCCCCACGCTTTCCTTCAGCGCTTCATATGTCAATGAACTTGGCTTGCCTGGGTCCATGCGGGGCAGAACAGAAGCGATTCCCAGAGCCGGTCCAAAAACAGCCCATGGAGAAAATGCGGCAATGATTACATCTCGCGAAGAAATTGTGTACTGCGATTGCAAAGCAGTGACTGTTCGCGCAATGTGGCCTCGCGAATATTGAACACCTTTTGCAGGACCGGTTGACCCTGACGTGAAGACGACTGCGCCAAGATTCGTTGCAGGAAATTGCGTTGTGCCCTTCTGGTCTGTATCAAAAACAGCCCTGGGAAGCTTCTGAGTCTTGTCAATTTCCTTTGTGCTTATTCGTGCCCCCCGAATGTGCAGGCTCTTCATCAAAGGTCCGGCACGTGGTATCCCGACAACGTGATCCACATGCGCGCCACGCAATGCCCGAAAAATTCCCCGCAGGCCGAGACCTGAATCTGCCAGCACCACGGCAGCACCAAGATTCCATGTGGCATAAATCAAGGGGATCAATAGCGGGCCCGGTGGAACAAGAAAGGCGACTCGATCCCCTGCGGTGACCCCTCGCTGGGAAAGGTAGCCCGCATAAGAGTTCGTCAGAGTGTCTAATTCCTGCCAAGTCAGATTGCCGGCTTCGCTCATGGCTGTTAAGCCAATGGAATTTGGTCGAGTACTTGTCTGCTCACGCAATGCAGCTCCCAAGTCGATCAATTCGCTATCGCTTTCAGACGAAAATGTCGATTGCGTTCCCGAAGGCGAGTCGATCCAATCGAAAATGTCGCCCACCAGAGTGGGTGCATCTTCACTCACCAAATGAGATGCGCCCTCGTATCTGTGCACCACCGCATGGGGCAATCGCCCTTTGAGGTCGCGCAAATAGAGATCCGAAAAGACTGGGTCATTAGGGCCCCAACACATCAGAATGGGGGTGCCACAAAGCAGTTTCAGGCTTTCGGCAATGTGGTCCAGCGGCGCCCTACTGACGTGATCTTCTTCAAAAGGAATATCGGCGACGAATCCGTGAATCGCCTTACGGGATTCACGCTTTCGGTACGGCGCGCGGAACCCTGTTGCAACGTCCCGGGACATTTTCTTACCGCTAAGAATTCTGGTTCCAAGTACGAATCCTTGGGAATATTCGGTGACGGGTGCCAATAGACCCCGTGCGCGTACGAGTCGAATGATGGCTGGACTATTGAAATCTTTGGGTTGATGCACTGCGGTATTGAGCAAGACCACTCCAGCAATATGGTGCTCCCCCGATCTGATCTCGTTTTCGACCCAACCCAATGAGATTGGACCACCCCAGTCATGAGCCAATGACACGATCGGCGTAGTGACTTCAAGCGCTGCCACTACACGGGTGAGGTCGTCGACTCTTTGCTCAAGAACTCGATCTGAACTCAGTCTTTCCGAGTAACCCATACCCAGTTGATCGACTGCAATCACTCGAATATTAATCGGGGCCTGCCGCAGGAAATTACGCCACAGGTACGACCAAGTGGGATTCCCATGAACGCACACCAGCGTGAGTTCAGCAGCGCGATCCGTGCCGGTATCAAGCACATGAACGCCACGTGAGATTCCATCACGGTCAGTAAAGTCAACGATCTTCGACCACTTGGGATCCAAACCGTGCAGATTGACGGGAGGTAGTTGAGCTGGCCGGCTCACCGTTACCAATCGATCTCGATAACGGCCGCGTTGAGCCCTGAGCCAATTCCCATGCAAGCTATTCGATCTCCACTGCTGAGGTCGTCCACTGATTGCGCCAAAGTAAACGGCACAGAAGCCGGCCCGATATTCCCGTGTAGGGGAAATGTGGTCGGCACTTTCGCAGGATCGATTCCCAATGCCGCGATGAGTGCGGCATTATGAACCTTGGAAACCTGATGCAAAATGTAGGTATCTAGATCTGACCAACTGAATTGAGATTGCGCGTCATCCCAGGCGTCCCTTGCCAGAGCAACCCCTGCTTCAAGGAGCCCTCGACTATCCGTGCGCATGAAGTCAAGATCGCCCATGCACAGTTGCTTGTGTTGGGTTGCCGCACGGCTAACGCCACCCCTGAACCGGTGACCACCATGAACTGATGCTTTCCCTAGAACCATTGCAGCCCCTCCCGAACCAAGGGTCATGGTGGCAAATTGTTCGAGAACATCTTCCTTGGTGGAGTCATCACGTTGGAGGCGCGCAATTGTTGCCTCTTGAGGTCTACGGCTCCCTTCACCATCTACGATCAAAGCGAATTCTATTTGCCCAGAGTCAATCATCATGGATGCAACCTGCATGCCATTGATGAACCCCAAACACGCGTTGCTCAGGTCAAAGTTCACACACGAAGACGATAATCCGAGCTGTTCGTGAACATCGACGGAAGCTGATGGTTCGAGTCGATCTCGACACACTGACGTGTCAATGAGCACACCCACCGCCTCTGGATTGACCCCTGCCTCTGCGAGTGCTTTGGCTCCGGCCATTGCAGCGACGTCGGCAAAAGAGACATCAGGCGCCCACCATCGTCTCTCTTTGACTCCGGCAAGGGATTCGAGTATCCCCGGAACCAACCCAACTCGGTCATAGGTCTTCAATAATTGAGCGTCAATTTCGTCGCTGGTCACGACGATTGGCGCAACGGCTGCCGTTACGGAGAGAATCGCCGTGTCTGAGTACGTGAATGTGGCATTGCCACTCATGATAAGCCTTTCCCGGTGGGTCGGCGCCTAGCCTGCCATGTGATGGATAATTGGCCAGAGTCAGGTAGGCCGCTACGCAATGATTGATAAAGGGTGACTGTGAGCAACGATCGATTTGGGCGGCACCATCTGGGAGCCTTTCTGGCTAGTGCCCTACTGGTCACCTCTTACAACGCCTCACCCGTGCTAGCTCAACAAACCGATTCCCTCGCCATTTTTTATATGCAATCTTTGCTCTGGGAGGACTGCGGCAGGGCTACGTGTACCCGCGTAACCGTTCCTTTGGACTATGCGAAGCCCGAAGGTGACACCATCGCTTTGTCAGTTCGACGGATCGGTTCACCCGATTTGCCGCCGTTAGTAATGAATCCCGGTGGCCCCGGTTCTGAAGGGACACAATTCGCACAGGGTATTGCCAGATCACTAGATCCGGCTGTGACCGCGGCGTTCACACCTGTGGGGTTCGATCCACGGGGCACGGGAGATTCCGCACCAGTGCGGTGCTTCACCGGACGGAGCGCAAACCGATGGCTCAGAACTGACGTGACACCGGACACGATGGCCGAACAGGTGCGATACATGACAGCCGCCGCCAAGATCTCGTCCGCCTGTCAACGGTTCTCACCCACGATTGTTCCCCACATCGGCACTGAAAATACGGTACGAGACATGGACATTATTCGAGGTGCACTCGGGAGTGCAAAACTCAATTGGCTCGGATTTTCCTATGGCACTTCACTGGGAACCCGATACGCAGAGCTCTTCCCACACAATGTCGGACGCATGGTGCTTGACGGCGCTGTTGATCCTTCGCTTGATGCCATGGAATTGTCACGAGGGCAATCAGCAGGTTTTCAAAGAGCGATCAGAAGATTCGATCGCAAATACCCAGGCTCGATTGCCCACATAAACACGCTATTAGCTTCACTGGATTCAATTCCAATGAAAACTGACGGCCTACAGAAACTGGTGCAAAGCGAGGCATCCACGGCAATCTTTTTGTCCATGTACGACACCTCATTTTGGTCACCGCTGCACGATGCCCTCATTGCCGCGAAAAGAGGTGATGGAACCGAATTACAAGAGTTGTCCTACTACGCGAATGACCAAACCGGACCAACTACCTTTTCCAGTAATTCGATCTCTGCCTTTACCTCAATCAACTGCTGGGATTTCCCACAAACACCCGCACGTAAGGGCCTCGCAGGAAGAGCAGATCGGTTTGCGAAAAAGGCTTCGGTCCCCGAATTAGCCATGGCCATGAGTTGGGGCAATGCCCCCTGCAGCACGTGGTTTGATCACTCCCTGACCACGCCGGCCCCGGCCGACACAAGAACAACTGCACCGATTCTTATTGTCGGCACCGCTTTCGACCCCGCGACGCCGATTTCTTGGGCCCGATCGCTCAAAAAGCAACTGCCCACCAGTTCCCTTCTTACCTATGTAGGTGATGGTCACACGGCCTACCTGGGTGGAAACGAGTGCGTTGATCGGGTAGTTGATGAATTCCTGCTTACTGGCGTACCACCCACCACAAAAAGGTGCTAGAGGTCGAGATCTTTGTCTTTGTCGGAGTCTTTTGCCGAATCAACTTCAGCTAAGAACGCTTCGACTTGGGCCGCGATCTGGTCACCACTGGGAATATCTGCATCAGGCAACCCCCGGGCACCCGCACTCAAAGCCTCGGCGATTTGATCGTATTGGGCCTCAAGCGCTTTAACCACCGCAGAAAACTCCTCGTTACCGGATAGTTGTTCGGTGATATTTGCAAGGGACTGCGCCGCCGAATCAGAAAGGTCTCCACGCGGAATAACAATGTCCGGGCCAGCCATCAATCCATCGAGCAAAGCCAGAGCGCCCTGCGGGTATTCAAATTGCACTAAGTAGTGCGGCACTTGAGCGGTAATTCCCATCGAATTAAGCCCACATTGACCTAAATGCAGTTCGAGAAGCGCGCCTACATGGCCCGGTACTTCGATCTCTCCAATTACCGAACCTGCTCCAAATAAGAGTTCCGGCTTATTCCCATGAACCGTGAGTCCAAGCGGTCGCGTATGCGGAAGCGGCCACGGTATCGCTGAAAGCCCAATTGCTAGTTCAACTGCGTATTTCTCAACGATGAGCTCAATCGCACTTAAGAATCTATTCCACTGGTAGTCAGGTTCGGGCCCCGAGAGTAGAAGAAAGTGTTTTCCGTTGGCATCCTCAACGTCATGTAAGGCGATCTTGGGAAAATCAACTGAAGCAAAATGATCCACGACAAATTGCATTCGCGGACGACGCGCTCTGTAGTCAATGAGTTCATCAACGTCAAAACTCGCAATTAAATTATGGCTGCAATTGTCCAAAATGTGTTCGGCTAATTGCCGCACCCCTCCACCCGCATCAACAAAACCGTTAAAAGCGTGGATCAAAATAGGGGGAACAGCAAATAGGGCATCCTGATCAAATGCGATCAGTTCAGCTGGATCACGCATTGCATCATCTCCTTTTGGACCTCAAGTAAACCACGCGCGGCGCGACAACGATCCATATAAATCCGGATGATTCGCCAACGGCGAAAACCCTTCAACTACTGGGGCTTTGGCTCACTAGGGCGTGGTGGCTTCGGAGTCGGCTTTTTCGCTGCAGATTTTTTCACGGGTGCTTTCTTCGCTGCCGCCTTCTTCGCTGCCGGCGCAACCTCCGGCGTCCCGGTGCCCGTTGGTGCTTGCGTCTGTTCCACATCCGGAGAGGCCACTGCCGCCGGCCACGGATCCGCTGCTACTTCGTTCGCCACTATTACCTGTTTCCGTTTCCACCACAGGAATCCGCCAACACCCGCTGCAATCATGAGCACCGACCCCAAGAACTTCTTCATGGACCCCACCTTAACATCCCAGAATTCACGCACGACCGGGTTGAGGGAACCCCTAATTCTCGGATCGTAAGTAACTGTGAAATGCCTTAGTAACATCCGTGCTCTTAAAAAAAGATTCCTGATCAGCTGCTGACAATGTGACCGAGTGCTCACACACTTTTACCCAGGCTGATCCAATTGCCTGGGTCAAACTGGCTGCGACTGCACTGGAAATCACCGATCCGGTGATAATTCCTCCCGGGATAAGACGCAATAACTGGGTGACAACATAACGCCCCGCGTAAGTCGCGCCACCAGTAAGAATTGCACTACTGGCAATTGACAGTGCGCGAACTTTTGAACGCGGAAGCCCATAAATTGCCGAAATCCGAGCCATCATTGCCACTTGATTGGGCACCAGTAATGCAGCATCCGCTACGGGGATCGGTATTGCGCCAATTCCGCTAGCCACCACGGTCGCTTGCTTAATGACCGCGGTGGCCGCGTCTTTTTTTCGCCGGCTATCAACACCTTGTGCGGCGGTTAAGGCATTTCGTGCGGCACCCGGTACTACTTCATAAGTTGCGTCGAGCAATTCCTGCAGTCCGTAGACGACCGTGTCACTAAATGAATCCGACAGCGCATTGGTCAAGAAGACTCTGCCATCCCCGAAGGTAGGTAGCTGCAAAGACTCAATATAGCCCGCGAATGCCATTGCATCAGGGTGCACCTCCAACTCGCTATTGCGCTCGACAACTGGCACCTGGGACAACACGATTATGACTGGCAAGCCCAATGCGCTAATAGTGGAGATAAAGGCCTGCTGGGCTCTCTCCAGTCTTCGATCAGACCAGCGAATGAGATACCACGCCGCATGGATCCGTTGATCCACTACGCCTGAATGCGATTTTTTG
>CAJIYV010000101.1 GCA_905181745.1 uncultured Actinomycetes bacterium
TCAGGGGTATTAAACCAACGCACGGATAGTTCGGTAACACTCGCATCAACGGGGATGTCATGTGCTTGGGTGGGCACGTCAGGAAGAAATTCGGATTCAAAGGTGACGCCAATGAGAAGCGGTGGGCGCTCGAGACCGGCAAGTTCGGCCAACGCACGATCGTAGAAACCTTTGCCCTGGCCGAGTCTGAATCCAAACGGATCAATTGCGTGTGCGGGAACAATGATCGCCGCACACATGGGCAAGGCTTGAGCACTAGAAATCGCGTCATCGAGGTTCGGTTCGAGGGTGCCAAATGAATTGCGCTCCCAACACCCCTCATCGCCGTCTGCAGCCCACAACAAATCATCGCCGCTGACAACTGGAACTAGCACCGTGACACCTAAATCTTGCAAGTTCTTTCGCGCAGAATTCACACTCGGTTCATAAGGCATAGCCACATAAAGAGCGACAACGCTGTTCGCTGTTACCGGGATAGTTTCCAAAAGGTCGCAAATGTGACGGGAAATCTGCGCATCAATGTCTGCACTCGCGGCCAATTCTCGAACTACCCGAGCTGCCCGCAACCTGCGGCGCAGGATTGATTTGCGTTCTCCTTGATCCAAATTCACAGTCATATATTCCTCTAGGTCCCCACACCTGGTGCAGGCAGCGTTATTCATGCGGAAATTTGCACCCAGATCCGCATACACACATATATCCGCGTACACATATATATAGGTGTGCGCACATCTAGGTGTGCGTGGCGTAGGGTTTCCTCATGGCTGTTGAGGGCGTGCGCAAAGCGGTAATCCCCGCGGCAGGGCTGGGTACCAGGTTTCTTCCCGCAACCAAGGCAACTCCAAAAGAGATGCTGCCCGTTGTGGACAAGCCAGCTATCCAGTACGTGGTGGAAGAGGCAGTTGCCGCAGGTTTGGAAGACATCCTCTTTGTTACCGGTAGAAGCAAGCGCCCACTCGAAGACCACTTTGATCGCAATTATGAACTCGAGCAGGCACTGGAAGAGAAAGGTGATGTAGAACGCTTGCGCTCAGTGCGTGAGTCAAGCGATCTCGCTCGGATCCACTATGTCCGTCAAGGTGACCCGCTGGGCCTTGGCCATGCCGTTCTTGTGGCCCGCGCTCACGTGGGAGATGAGCCTTTTGCTGTTCTGCTGGGCGATGACCTAATCGATGCCCGCGATCCGATTTTGGAACGCATGATTGAGATAAGAAATGAGTGGGGAGGTTCTGTCCTGTGTCTGATGCAGGTGCCCCGGGAAACCATTTCTCTCTACGGCTGCGTGTCCATCCAAGGTGCACCAAGTGAGGGAATGGTCGTTGTCGGTGATCTGGTTGAGAAGCCGGACGTCTCCAGCGCACCAAGTGACCTTGCAATCATTGGTAGGTACATCCTGGACCCTGCGGTCTTTGCAGTTCTGCAAGAAACAGCTCCTGGTCGAGGTGGAGAAATTCAATTAACCGACGCTCTGCGAGTATTGGCGACAATGCCACCGGAACGAGGCGGCGGCGTTCGGGGAGTTGTCTTCGATGGTAGACGCTACGACACGGGGGACAAACTCAGCTACCTTCAGGCAGTTATCACCCTGGCGACGCAGCGCCAAGACATCGGTCCTGGACTCAAAGCGTGGTTGCAAGATTTCTGCCAAGACGGCACTAACGGTACTCAGTAAGTCCATGACAGTTCCTGGTTTTTGGCCGGTTACGTTAACAGAAGGCCCACTGGTACTTCGACCTCTGCGGTTAAGAGATAGACGCGCTTGGTGTGAAGTTCGCAATCGAAACAAGAAGTGGCTGTCGCAATGGGATGCCACTATGCCGCCCGAGGGCCAAATAGTTGGGCAACGACCGCCGAATTACAACATGATGATCCGAATTATGAAAAGGGAAGCTCGTGAGGGTCGAGCGCTTCCGTTCGCAATTGAGTTTGAGGGCAAGTTTGTCGGGCAATTGACCGTTGGTGGGATCTGGGGCGGTTCATCTCGTGGGGCATTTTTCGGCTACTGGATCGATGAAAGCGTGGCTGGGCGAGGACTCATGACAAAAAGTGTTGAGTTGGCAGCTGATTACTGCCTTAAGACGATGATGTTGCACCGCATTGAAATAAATGTCCGGCCGGAAAATGCTGCGTCATGTGCGGTGGCTCTGAAAGCCGGCTTCACCAAAGAGTCGTATCGGCCGAGCTATTTACATATCGATGGAGACTGGCGCGATCATATTGGCTTTGTAAAATTTCGCGACACGCCAACTGCAGTTCAGGAGCAATACCAATGGAAGTAGGCGATTGCACCTAACGTTACCCATGTGACTGGGTTAATTTACGCGGTGATCATTGGGCTTTGGGCCGCCGTATTAATCCCTATTTGGCTTAAACGTCAAGATCAAGTCAGTGAAGTTCGCTCAACGGCGCGATTTAGTTCGGCAATGCGCTCCCTCGGTGACCGAGCAGATTCCCAACAAAGCCATTCGGCCCGAGCAGTAGCTCACGAACGTGAATTCGTTTCTCCGCGGGCCCGAGCTCGGAATCAGTCAGCCAAGCGTCGCTCGGTGGTCCTCGCGACACTCACCAGCATTACCGCATTGGCCTTAATCGGAACCGCATTGGGATTGATTTCCGCCGTAGCCGCAATTGCGAGTGGACTACTTCTTGGCACATTCCTTGTCGCAAGCATGTTAACTGCATCCAAGCGTGGTCAGCGTCCGGCCCAAAATCGAACTCGGTCATACCGCGAATTACATGAAGTCGACGAAAGCGGCGATACTCGCCGGCAACAACGTCCACCCTCCCGAGCCGACTTGCAAAGAGCCGAACTTGATGAGTTTGCCAACTGGAATCCATGGGATGAAGAAGAACCAGGCTGGGATGCCGAACCGAGTACTTTGCCAAGTTACGTAAGCGCCCCACGTGCAACGTCAGTTCCACGCAATATTGAGCGAGCCGGTGATTGGTCAGGTGAATCCATGGTCAACATCGTTCAGCAGGTGCGCGATTCGCAAAGCGAGGATCTAGTTCGCGAGCCAGTAGCTAATGTGAGTGATGCAACAACCGAGATCCCAATCATCCGCGCCAACGCTCCCTACCAAGCTCGCGCGGTCAACGAGTAGTCCCTGCTAATCTACACTGGTGCAAGGGGCTGTGGCGCAGTTGGTAGCGCGTCTCGTTCGCAATGAGAAGGCCAGGGGTTCGAATCCCCTCAGCTCCACTTCTGGGATTACTTCCAGGCCATTGTGCCTAAATTGACAGGCGAGGGCGGTGCGCATGAGAGATCTAAATGACGTAGGTCAGCGAGATGGTTGGCGCTGTTGGCTCTGCGATACGGCCGTAGACCCAGAAGCTTCAGTGAATTCAGATCTAGGACCAAGTGTCGATAGCTTTGCCGACTCAAAGGCAAAAAAAGGAACGGCAACTACGGTGCGCCTGGCTCATCGTTCCTGCAACACGATGAGGGGCAAGAAAGCCCCGGTCGTCCCTTGGTCCCAAGACCTCTTTGTGAGTGACCCAGCTGTGATCTTCGAATCAGTTCACAGACTATCTAAGAAAGGGGGCAGCGAGGCGGTCGCGCGATGCCCTACTGAAGCAGACGCCGAGCAGGCATCGGATTGGCTATTGGACCGCCTCAGCCGGCTCGCGCCGAGCGTGAAGTTTGTCACGGAAATTACACCGGGTGGTGGGCAGTATCTCCTGAAGCTAAGGACCAACTAGATATTTGACAATAACGGGTGCTTCGCAGTCCCCGTAGATCGTAGTTAGACTCTGGGCATGGATAGGTCCGCCAGCGCGGGAATAATGGGCGCAGCCGTAGCCATCGGTCGCTCATTTCAACCTAACTTATTGACTCGTGGCTCCACCGATCAGGCGATAATCACCGGTGCTTCATCGGCAATCGCGTACCAGGCGTACAGCGCCGGTGATGCTTTATTGACCTCAGTTGCCTCGCGGTTGGGCCGCACTGACGAACCCAGTGCCAGTCACCGCCTATTTGTTGCTGTTGCCGCGGGAGCTGTGGGTGCCGGTGCTTCTTTCGCACTTCGTTGGCGCGAGCACGAACCTTCCTCACGCGCACTGGGAAGACTTGCTTCGCAGACTTTGACCGCCATGGCGGGGGTTAGCGCTCTCGCAACTTCAGCTGCACGCGATCAACGGGGTGGCCCCGGTATGTCACATGTGGCAACAGCCGTTGTGGTGGGAGCTTGCTCCTGGGCAACAACGCAGCCGTGGAGATCCCTACCTGGTTCTGCGACCTACCCGAAAACAGTCGCGAGCACTGAATTTAAAGGCAAGTACTTCTTTGAAGATCAAGTGCG
>CAJIYV010000102.1 GCA_905181745.1 uncultured Actinomycetes bacterium
CGTGGACGCCCTGCTGCCGATCCATGAATCTCTACAAGGGGCCTTGGCTTCGAATTAGTCACATTTTCTTGACCTTCCGATTAATACTGATCGCGAATCGGTAGGCTCGCCCCCAATGTTCTAGTGGCTAACGCTGGTGCTCGCACCAGCTGAATGTCGCACACGGACCTGTGCAGTGTGACCGCGCCGAAACCGCGTTAAGTTAATGAGGAGAATAATGATCAAGTTTGCAGATGTAACGCTGGAAGGAAGCAACCAGACAATTGTGATTGTTGTTGCGGCCATTGCCCTGGCAGCATTGTTTGTCGCAGCCATTCTGGTACGCCAAGTACTCAGTGCTGACCAAGGAACCGCGCGTATGCAAGAAATCGCTGAGGCAATCCAGGAAGGCGCATCCGCCTTTTTAAGTCGTCAATTTAGGACCCTGGCCATTTTTGCAGTCATCGTTTTCTTTGTGTTGTTCCTGTTACCGGCAGATACAAACAGTGAACGAATTGGTCGAAGTATCTTCTTCCTTGTTGGCGCAGTGTTCTCTGGCGTTACCGGCTACATGGGCATGTGGCTCGCGGTCCGTGGGAACGTACGCGTGGCTGCCGCGGCTAAAGATGGCACCGAACAGAAGGCAATGAAAATTGCATTCCGCACGGGTGGCGTTGCCGGCATGTTCACCGTTGGCCTTGGCCTTTTTGGTGCTGCCCTCGTGGTCCTCGTTTACAAAGGCGAAGCTCCCAAAGTTCTGGAAGGTTTCGGTTTCGGAGCAGCCTTGCTTGCAATGTTTATGCGTGTCGGTGGCGGTATCTTTACCAAGGCTGCTGACGTGGGCGCTGACCTTGTGGGCAAGGTCGAGCAAGGTATTCCTGAAGATGATCCCCGCAATGCGGCAACGATCGCGGACAACGTGGGTGACAACGTGGGTGACTGCGCTGGTATGGCAGCGGACCTATTTGAGTCTTACGCCGTAACTCTGGTTGCAGCACTGATTTTGGGCAAGACCGCATTCGGCGAACTTGGTCTCGTTCTTCCGCTTGTGATTCCGGCGATCGGTGTTTTGACCGCAGTGGTCGGCATCTTTGCTGTTTCGCCACGGGAAAGCGACCGTTCTGGGATGTCTTCGATTAACCGCGGGTTCTTTATCTCTGCTGCGATTTCAGCAGTGCTGGTGATCCTTGCGGTCTTCACTTGGGTTCCCGAGTCATGGAGTGAAATTGAAGGCATGGGCGGAATCGTTGCAGCAGAGTCTGCCGACACGATTGATCCACGCTGGTACGTAATCGGTGCTGTCTTTATTGGAATTGTGCTTGCCGCATTGATCCAACAACTCACCGCCTACTTCACTGAGACCAATCGTCGCCCCGTGGACGATGTCGCCAAAACGTCCCTTACCGGTCCCGCAACAGTCATCCTGTCCGGGATTTCCTTGGGACTTGAGTCCGCTGTGTACTCCGCACTTCTCATTAGTGCCGCTGTGTACGGTGCGTTCTTAATTGGTGGCGGTTCGGTTCTGCTGTCATTATTTGCAATAGCTCTTGCTGGTACAGGCCTTTTGACTACCGTGGGCGTGATCGTATCCATGGACACCTTCGGTCCGGTCTCAGATAATGCTCAGGGAATCGCTGAAATGTCAGGTGACGTGCACGGTGAAGGCGCCGAGGTTCTTACCCGCCTCGATGCAGTCGGTAACTCCACCAAAGCAATCACCAAGGGAATCGCAATTGCAACGGCAGTGCTTGCCGCAACGGCACTGTTTGGTGCGTTCCGGGACGCGATTCTCGGCGCGACAGCATCTGCAGGTGAAATCACCGCTACTGCGGCTGAGAAGCTGCAGTACACAGGAATTCTTGACATTGCCTCTCCGGCTAATCTTGTGGGCTTGATTATCGGAGTCGCAGTGGTGTTCTTCTTCTCAGGTCTATTAATTGACGCGGTCTCGCGGGCCGCTGGCGCAGTCATCTACGAAGTGCGCCGTCAGTTCCGCGATCACCCCGGAATCATGGAGGGAACCGAGAAGCCTGAATACGCCAAAGTCGTCGATATCGTGACGCGCGACTCACTGCGTGAGTTGGTGACACCGGGACTTTTGGCCGTGTTTGCCCCAATTGCAGTCGGCTTTGGTTTGGGTGTGGGCGCCCTTGGTGCCTACCTCGCCGGAACCATTGCATCCGGTGTCCTTATGGCGGTGTTCCTATCCAACAGTGGTGGCGCATGGGATAACGCCAAGAAGTTTGTCGAAGACGGCAACTATGGTGGAAAGGGATCCTCGGCCCACGAAGCAACCGTTATCGGTGACACTGTTGGCGACCCTTTCAAAGACACCGCTGGCCCAGCAATCAACCCGCTGATCAAAGTCATGAACCTGGTCGCACTGTTGATTGCCCCAGCAATTGTGGGTCTCAGCGTGGGAGCAGATGCCAACGACGTTCTCCGGTATGCAGTTGCTGCAGTTTCGGTCCTGATAATCGTGATTTCGGTGATTATTGGCAAGCGTCGCCCGATCGCTGTGGGAGATCAACAGGAAATTTCCCACGCATAGCCGAAATTAATTGATTCATCGAGAGGGTCGGGCCAAGTGCCCGGCCCTCTTCTCTTTCTTGGGGCCCCGACGCTGTGGCTGAGGGGCGCGACACGCCCACACCAAGGGGGCGGTGTCACACATATATATAGGTGTGTCCTACCGTCAGTCTCCGACCGAAGGGGTTAATTGGCCCCAGACCCGAAAGGATCACATGACTTCGAAGACACTGGTGATTGTTGAATCACCGGCCAAGGCGAAGAAGATCGCCGGCTACCTTGGACCCGATTACGAGGTCTTGGCGTCAGTTGGTCATGTGCGGGATCTAGTTGCCAAGAAATCTGATCTCCCGGTCGAGGAGCGCAAAAAACCTTGGGCAAAGCTCGCCGTTGATGTTGATGACGGCTACAAGGCATTCTACATCGTGCACGAATCCAAGAAGGCAACGATTAAGGCGCTGAAGGCTGCGCTCAAGAATTCAGATGAACTCCTGCTGGCAACAGATGAGGACCGCGAAGGTGAGGCGATCTCCTGGCATCTCATGGAGGTGCTCCAGCCCAAGGTCCCGGTTAAGCGCATGGTCTTTAATGAGATCACCAAAGAAGCGATCCAAGAAGCGGTCTCCAATCCACGAGATGTTGACATGGATTTGGTGGAAGCCCAGGAGACCCGACGAATTGTTGACCGTCTTTATGGCTACCCCGTCTCTGAAGTGCTGTGGAAGAAGATTGGTCGTTCGGCACGCTCAGCTGGGCGAGTCCAGTCCGTGGCGGTGCGTCTCGTTGTTGAGCGGGAGCGAATCCGCATGGCCTTTAACTCTGCCGGCTATTGGGATATCAAAGGAAAATTCGGGCCCGGTGATTTCGAAGCGAAGCTTGTAACCATTGACGGCAAGCGAATCGCAACCGGCGGTGACTTCAATGCCTCCGGAGAACTATCAAAGACTGACGTCGTGCTCTTGAACGAATCAGAATCGAAAGCATTCGTCGCCTCCCTTTCTGGGGTTGAATACACGGTTCGCTCAGTTGAGCAAAAGCCTGGACAGCGCAAACCAAAAGCGCCATTCACCACCTCCACAATTCAGCAGGAAGCGTCGGGTCGTTTCCGGTGGGGCGCTCAGCGGACAATGCGGGTGGCACAAGGTCTATATGAAAACGGCTACATCACTTATATGCGTACCGACTCGGTGAGCCTTTCGACTCAGGCACTGAATGCTGCGCGCACACAAGCCACTGAGCTGTACGGCCCCGAATACATTGACGCCAGTCCGCGCGTGTGGGCTAATAAGTCAAAGAACGCGCAAGAGGCGCACGAGGCAATCCGTCCAGCGGGTGATACTTTCCGGACACCGGGGGAAGTCAGCAAAGAGCTGACCGGAGACGAATTCCTACTGTATGAATTGATTTGGAAGCGCACTGTCGCCAGCCAGATGGTGAACGCCCAAGTCGCTACCACCACAATAAAATTCGGTGCCCAAGCAGCAAATGGCAAGGATGCAGAGTTTAGTTCGAGCGGAACCGTGGTGATTTTCCCAGGGTTTAAGGCGGCACTTGACGACATCGCCTCTGATGACGACAACGAGGAGGACCGCCAACTTCCTGCGCTCAGTGAGGGCCAGAAACTCAACGCGAAGGAACTCACTGCAGAAGGACACGCCACTAAGCCGCCAGCAAGATTCACCGAAGCGACCCTTGTCGGCAAGCTCGAAGAATTGGGAATTGGCCGGCCGTCAACTTACGCCTCGATCATGTCAACGATTGTTGACCGAGGCTACGTCTGGAAAAAGGGCTCGGCGCTTGTTCCCAGCTTCACCGCGCTCGCGGTGGTGCGACTCCTTGAAGAGCACTTTAGCGAACTCGTTGACTACAAGTTCACGGCTAATATGGAAGAAGCACTCGATGAGATTGCTCTAGGAAAAGCCAATCGAATTAAGCAACTCGATGCATTCTGGCGCGGTGGCGAAATGGCCCAAGGACATTTTCACGGTGTTAAGGCGCTGACTGAGGACCTGGGTGCAATCGATGCCCGTGGAATTGCGACCATGCCCATTAAGGGAACGGACGCGATGCTGCGTGTTGGCCGGTATGGCGCCTACGTGGAGCGCGACGAAGAGCGCGCAAATATTCCCATGAGTGTTGCCCCGGACGAACTCACTGCAGAACTTGCAGAGGAGCTGCTCCTTGAACCATCGGGGGACCGGGAACTGGGGCTTCACCCAGACACGGAACTCATGATTGTTGCCAAGTCCGGACGCTACGGCCCCTATGTCACAGAGAACTTGCCAGAGGGTTCACCAAAATCGGCCAAGCCGCGCACGGCTTCATTATTTAGTTACATGAAACCAAGTGAAGTGACATTTGAGCAGGCTATTTCCCTGTTAAGCCTGCCAAGAGTTGTCGGAATTGATCCAACAACGGCGGAAGAAATTACTTCACAAAATGGTCGTTACGGTCCTTATCTGATGCGGGGAAAAGATTCCCGTTCCCTCGATAATGAGGATCGGATCTTTGAAGTAACGTTGGAGGAAGCCCTCCAGCTGTACTCACAACCAAAGGTGCGCCGAGGCCGAGGCCAAGCTGCCGGTCCGTTGCGTGAAGTTGGTGTTGATCCATCAACCGGGAAAATAATTGTCGTTAAAGAGGGTCGCTTTGGGGCCTATGTCACTGACGGTGAAGTCAATGCAACCCTTCGCGTTGCCGATGACCCGATGAGTGTCGGCCTTGATCGGGCAAGTGATCTGATCGCTGAACGGCGGGCTAAGGGTCCAGCAGTCAAGAAAACGGCCAAGCGGGCACCGGCTAAGAAGGCAGCCAGGAAGACCACCAAAAAGGCAGCTAAGAAGACCACCAAGAAAACAGTGGCAAAGAAGGCAGCGCCAACGGCGGCTGATGCGATGTCTGGCCAAGAAGTGAAAACTTAGGAACACCGATGACCGGATATTTCGTTGCCTTTGAGGGCGGAGAGGGCGTTGGTAAATCAACCCAAGAAGCGTTGTTATCGGACTATCTCACCCAACAAGGGCACGTAGTTTTGCGAACGAGGGAGCCGGGGGGCACGCCAGCCGCCGAGCAAATTCGGGACACGGTTCTAAGCCGCGCACATGAAGGAATGAATCCGCAGAGCGAAGCGTTGCTCTTTGCGGCGGCTCGCGGAGATCATGTGGCCCGAGTGGTTCGCCCGGCATTAGCGAGAGGCGATGTCGTCATTTGTGACCGTTACATCGATTCTTCGATTTCCTACCAAGGATATGCGCGCGCATTGGGCGCGGATCGCATCAAGGATTTGAGCATGTGGGCAACAGGTGGGTTACTTCCGGATCTCACAATAGTAATGGCTCTTGACCCTGAAGTGAGTATGAAGCGAGTCGTGAACCCTGACCGTTTGGAATCAGAGCCAATGCAATACCACCGCGATGTAGCAGACGCATTTCTTGAAATTGCTGCTCAAGATCCGAGTCGCTACTTGATAGTGGATGCAACTGGAACAAAAGAGGAAAGTGCACGGGTAATTCGCGAGCGCGTAATGCAAGAACTGAAATAGTCATGCAACCAATATGGGGCGCGCTAGTCGGGCAGTCAGACGCAGTGGAGAAACTGAGCCGGGCTGTCACGGACGCTGATAAAATTCGGAACGGCGAACCTGGCCCCGCCATGACCCACGCCTGGTTGATCACCGGACCACCAGGATCGGGAAGATCAACCGCTGCAACGACATTTGCCGCAGCACTTATGTGCCCACTTAATGGTTGCGGAACCTGTCAGATCTGCCGCATGACCCCATTCGGTGGTCACCCTGATGTCCAAATCGTTATTCCCAGTGAGCTCTCCTACGGTGTCGAGGAAGCCCGTGAACTAGTTCGACTTTCAGCATTCGCACCGATTGATACGCCCTGGCGAGTAATTATCATTGAAGATGCTGACCGACTCACCGAATCGGCCTTTGATTCCTTACTGAAAAGCCTGGAAGAGCCAACCCCGCATACCGTGTGGGTTTTGTGCGCCCCCAGTGTTGAAGACGTCCTGCCAACGATTGTCTCGCGGGCCAGGCACGTCTCTTTGCGAACGCCAACGACCAAAGACGTAATGCAATTGTTAATTAACACTTACAAAGTCGATCCGGCGATGGCAGCATTTGCGGCACGTGCTTCCCAGGGACACATTGGCCGAGCGCGTGGACTGGCCACCGAGGAAGCAAGCCGAACCCGGCGGCAATCTGATCTGAGGTCGGCGATCAGCTTGCGCGACGTGCCTTCGTGTGTGTTAGCTGCCCGTGAGATGGTCACTGCGGCAACGACGGCAGCCAATACGCGAGCGGACGAACTCGATGCAAAAGAAGATGAGCAATTCAAGGCAGCATTCGGAATCGAAGAAGGTAGTAGAGTCAAAGGGGCGTCAAAGCGAAAAGTGGACGCGGCAAAAAAACAACTTGCGGATCACCAAAAAAATCGGCGCAAGCGCATGATCCGCGACGAAGCGGATAGATCCCTTGTCGACTTACTTGGGCTTTTCCGTGATGTACTTATGGTTCAAGTTGGTAGCAACCTTGAATTGATCAATCAAGAAATGCGTCCGGCAGTCGAATCGTTTGCCGCTCGCGGGAATCCCGCAGACACCACTCGAACACTTGTTGCTATTGAGCGGGCTAGGGCTTCCATCAAAGCCAGTACGCCACCGCAACTTGCCGTTGAGTCGGTCATGGTCTCAATTAAAGATCCGAAGCTCGCATCAGTCCATGTGAATATGCGATAAGTGAGTCAGCGGCCGGTTGTAAATTGACCATCCCAGTGAGGTCGGGTGAGGCCAGTAATTCGGCCGCTGCTGCGAGTAGCTTGTCGTAGCTATCACACCCCAGTACCAGTCGTGAAGCAACAACCTGAGCGGCGCTCGTGGCGCTGGCCGCCGCCGCAGTCGCCGGTAGTGAGGCGGCGAGTTGATGCAGAACTAGTAGTCGATCACACAGTGCATTTAACGCGACGGCTGCTTGTGTATCTGCATTTACTAACTCTTTGCCTGCAGCAGGGTGCAACACTGAAACACTGGAACTCATGTTCACCACCTGAGTGCGCACGGCCAGGTAGCGCTTAACGCAGTCGCGCCCGATCGCCCCTCGAGGCAACGGGGTGGCAGGAGCAACCGAGCCTCGACCGACAGGTTCCGGGCCCAAGCGACGCCAGCGGCGAATGCTCATCAGCGAGATCACGGCACCACCAATAGTGATAAACCACAGCGCGGGGTTCGAGCTCACAATGGCAACAGTGCCGCCAGCAATCGCTATTCCACCTCCAGCGACGGCTCCAAACCGGAATGATTCCAAGCGGGCGCGGTATTTTCTACGAGCGCTTTTCTGGGTGGCAAGTTCCTTCTTGTGGGCTCGATTCAAAGTTCGATTCCCGGTGGCGGCGCTGAACGCGTCGATCACATTTAGCCCTCGGGCAATTCCCGCTTCAACCATCGCAGAGATCTCTGCCGGTGTTCGTGCTTGTTTGCTCACTGATATACCGTAAGGCGGATGACTGAGTTAGGGCTAATCGGCATCCGCAACCTCGCTTTCGGGGCAGTCACCGTCTTGCTGATCGCTGGGTGTTCAAGCACAAATGCAACTGCACCGAGTCTTCCGCCAAATCAACCCGGTCAAGCAACCCCAACTCAAGCTGGGCTGGAGGTCTTCTACAGCCAGCAGATTGATTGGCGTAATTGCGGGGATGCAGACTGCACCACATTTGAGGTCCCACTGGACTACCAAGAACCCCAAGGCGATCGAGTGACACTCTCCATGTCGAAAGTTCGGGCACGTGGCGAATCGATTGGTTCACTATTCGTTAATCCGGGTGGCCCGGGCGGAAGCGCATTTGAATACGCCAAAGCCGCTGACTACATTGTGACTGATCAGGTTCGCGAATCATTTGATGTGGTCGGAGTTGATCCACGAGGGGTTGGCTTCAGTGACACCATTCGATGTTTGACTGATGAGCAGATTGATGCGCTAATTTCAGCGGATGGATCGCCAGACACGGAGCTTGAGGAGAGTCGGCTGATTCTCGACGCCGGGTTTATCGGGCAAGCGTGTGAGAACTCAGGCAATCCACTCATTGCTCACATGTCAACAGTTGAAGTTGCCAAGGACATGGATATCGCGCGAGCTCTTGTTGGTGACCCGGTGATGAACCTGTTAGGAAAGAGTTACGGAACGGCAATTGGAACCGCCTATTTGGAGTTGTTTCCTAGTCGGGTTGGTCGGATGGTACTTGATGGCGTCTTGCCAATCTATTTGAATCAGTTCGAAGTAACCCAGTCTCAAGCCGAGGAATTTGAGGTGTTACTGCGCTATTTCGTGGTGGACTGTTTGGAGCAAAATGATTGCCCGCTGACGGGGAGCGTAGATCAAGGAGTGCAACAAATCCGAGAGTTCTTGCTCAAGTTAGATGCGATTCCGCTTGTGGGAGACCAAGGACGTGAATTAACTGAGGGCTTAGCTACGTTTGCGATTTTGAGTTATCTCTATTTCCCGCAATATGATTTTCCAGAGTTGCGTGCGGCGCTGAGTTCGGCGATGACCCAAGGTGACCCGCGTGAACTACTCAAGCTCCTTGACCAACGCATCAGTCGGGAGCCGGAGGGCCGCTACACAGATAATTCAAGTGATGCTTTTTACGCAGTCTCCTGTCTTGACCTACCTGTCACTCAAAGCGTTGATCAAGTTCGCGAGTTTGCAGAACGACTGGCAATAAGCGCGCCGACTTTCGGAAAGAGCCTGGGCTGGGGGGTTCTTGCGTGTAAGGACTGGCCCTATTCAGCGCAAACAGTGATCACAATCACGCCAAATACTTCCGCTCCCGTCATGCTCGTTACGGCAGAAAACGATCCGGCAACTCCAGCTAAATGGGCCACAGATGTTGCGGTCAAGCTGGGCAACGCGGAACTGGTCATCTGGGAGGGCGGCTACAACCACACGGCCTATCTTGAGGGCAGCGACTGCGTAACTGACCGGGTTGACGCCTATCTTCTTGAGGGCATCATTTCACCCGGAACCACAACTACCTGTAATTGACTATACCCCTATGGGGTATAGTCATGGCATGAATCCGGGCTACTCAGACGACAAGGTCGCGGTGCTCAAGCGCCTCAAGCGCATCGAGGGGCAGGTCCGCGGGATTGAGCGCATGGTCGAGGAAGACACCTACTGCATCGACGTCCTCACCCAAGTTTCAGCAGCCACCAAAGCCCTTCAGTCGGTGGCGCTTCTGCTCATGGGGGATCACCTTCAGCACTGTGTTGCTGATGCACTGAGTAAGGGTGGAGACGACGCCACTCTCAAAATCAAGGAAGCCCAACAAGCAATCGAACGACTTGTCAAAAGCTAATTAAGAAATGGGAAAAAGAATGTTACAAAAGACCGTTCACGTTGATGGAATGTCTTGCGATCACTGCATCCACGCGGTCACCGAGGAAATATCAAAAATCCTCGGTGTAACCGGTGTTGATATTGACTTGCATGCTGGTGAGATCTCTCCCGTGACAATTGCATCAGACAACGAAATCAGCGACACCGACATCGCCGCGGCAGTAGATGAAGCGGGCTACACAATCTTCCCATCATGACAACGACGATTTCGAAACCTGTTGTTCTCTCATTAGGCGGTATGACCTGTGCGTCGTGTGCCATGCGGGTTGAGAAGAAACTCAACAAACTTGACGGAGTACGTGCGACGGTCAATTTTGCAACCGAGATTGCAACCATCACCTTGCCAGACAACGTGAGCATCGCCGATGCAATCTCTATCGTTGAGTCAGCGGGATACACGGCCAAGGAAGTCTCACAAAATGATCGTGAAGAAGTTACTCCAAAAGACACAGTGGAGAAAGCTCTACGCCAGCGATTAATCATCTCATCAATCCTGGCTATCCCCGTTGTCTTAATGGCCATGATCCCTGGACTGCAATTCGACTACTGGCAGTGGCTTTCCTTGACACTGGCGAGTCCTGTAGTGGTGTGGGGCGCCCTTCCCTTCCACAGAGCGGCGTGGGTGAACCTACGTCACGGAAATGCCACCATGGACACGCTCATTTCCATTGGAGTGAGTGCCGCCTACATTTGGTCTCTCTACGCACTATTTTTTGGTGGAGCGGGCGCAACCGGCATGACCATGGATTTCACGCTGTTGCCTGACCCGAACGCTACAAGTGAGATCTACCTTGAGGTCGCATCGGCGGTAACGGTATTCATTCTTCTCGGCCGCTACTTTGAGTCACGGGCAAAGTCTCAAAGCAGCGCCGCTTTGACCGCGCTGCTCAACCTTGGAGCCAAAGATGTCTCCATTATTTCCCAGGGGCAAGAAAAAAAAATTCCCATTGACATGCTCCAACTCGGTGACCAATTCGTTGCTCGCCCCGGTGAGAGAATCGCAACAGATGGTAAAATCGTGGAAGGCTCGTCCGCTGTCGACGAGTCCATGATCACTGGAGAATCCGTCCCGCTAGAGGTCTCGCCTGGTGACAAAGTGATCGGCGCAACAGTTAATGCGGGCGGCCGGCTGCTCGTTGAGGCAACGGCTGTTGGTTCTGACACCGCACTGGCGCGGATCACCTACCTCGTAGAACACGCGCAAGCTGGGAAGGCACCCATTCAGCGATTAGCCGACCGGGTTGCTGCAATTTTCGTTCCAATAGTCATCTCACTGTCCCTTGTGACGCTCGTCGGTTGGTTAATCGCAGGTGCGGAACCAAGTTTCGCTTTCACCGCTGCAGTTGCAGTGTTGATCATCGCTTGCCCATGCGCATTGGGACTTGCAACACCGACTGCACTCATGGTGGGAACCGGCCGCGGAGCGCAGCTGGG
>CAJIYV010000103.1 GCA_905181745.1 uncultured Actinomycetes bacterium
GGGCAACAGGTGAAGTGCGAATTTTTTATCGCCGATGACCACCGTATGACCTGCGTTATTGCCCCCCTGATACCGAACTACGTAATCAACGCGATCTCCAAGAAGGTCTGTTGCTTTACCTTTACCTTCGTCCCCCCATTGGGAGCCGAGAAGAACTATTGCGGGCACCGCGAAAGGGTATCGGAGTTGATCCGGTGCTACGAGGGTGACCAGAGTTTACGAGAGTTTACGAGAGTTAGCTCCCATTAGCCTGACTCATTTGGCCGGGGCGCTCCCACGATTGGTTTCCGGGCACCGAGCAGGTTGCGAAAGCCCTGTCGCTACACCAGAACGCGGCCGAAGAGAACCAGCGTCGTCACGGAATAAATTGAGAGCCGCCCGGTCACGACTCCAGCGATGAGAAACAGTCTGGATTCCATCCTCGGAACTCAATCTTTACGGTGAATTGTGAGATCCATGGAAATTGTGACCTCCATGGCAATTGTGAGCTCCATGACAGGTGAGAGCTGATCATGGTCTCCCTCCAGCGAGTTGCTGGGGCAAGCATCCAGAGGTGAAAAAATCTTGATTCTCTTTTTCATTACAATGGCGAACTCGATTAAATAGTGAGGTTTTCCTTGAAGCGCTTAGACACTTTATTAGACACTGACCAGTTAGTTGTTGACCACTTTTCTGGATTGCATTCCGGCGGAGGGCGAAGTCCCATTCCCGGTGGGCAAAGCGCGGCAGATCACGCATTATCTAAATTGAATATTGCGGGCTACGCAAGGAACCGATCGGAAGTCTTGCCAGTAGCGGCACGCGGAGCTACGGTCCTTTCACCATACATTCGACACAACCTCTTAACCCTCGAAAAATTATGGAGGCATGTTTCGAAAGCTCCGTTTGCAGATCGTGAGAAGTTTCGTGACGAACTCTTATGGCAAGAATATTCACGACACCTATATGCCCGTATGGGCATCCGTCTATTCCACAATCTCCGATTCGAGCAGGTGTGGGATGCGCCTGGGGACGGCTGGCCACCCGGTATGGCATGTGTTGATTTTGCGGTTGATGAACTAAGCCGCGATGGCTGGCTCGTCAACCAAACCAGAATGTGGCTGGCATCACAGTGGACGGTCCGTAACAACGCAGGTTGGTTGCACGGCCAAGAACGCATGTATCGCCACCTAATTGATGGGTCGCGGGCGGCGAACCTAACTGGCTGGCAGTGGGTCGTTGGCTCTGCAAACGCAAGGCCCTACGGTCTTTCGCGCTGGCAAGTCCACAAACGGGCACCGCAGTTGTGTGGCGAATGCGCGTTGAAGCACGCTTGTCCAATCGAAAATTTCCCCGATAAAATTTCACTCGACGAAATAGCTTTCGACCCGCTGTTGATTTGTGACCCTGATCCGCAAGGAACCGCCGGGCCATCAATTGCGGAAAAAAACCGCACTCCAGAGTACGTTTTACTCACAATTGAATCGTTGGGTGATAGCGATCCTGCATTGGCCGCTCACCCAGACTTGCCAGCAGTATTTGTTTTTAATGAATCAGCATTGCGCAAATTACAGTTGTCGTCTCAGCGGATCCTTTTTTACCTCGAGACTTTAAAAGACTTGGCGAAGCGACGCGACGTGCAGCTCTATTTGGGCGACCCAACCGAGTTTGCTCGCAAAAATCCAGTGGCAGTAACCTACGCGCCTGTTCCTAGTTTTCAGAAATTCACAGATTTGGCTGAAATTCACCCGTACCCGTGGCTAAAAAAGCCGCATGGGCAGTCGGTGAAGTCGTTTTCGGCTTGGCGCGGGAAATTGCGCTAATTGTTTTCATCAGGAAAATTGCGGCTCGACTGATCATCTGCCATCAGCGAATGCATGCCCTAGATCGCGACCACTGAGCCAACCAGCCTCAACCCGAGGCCGTACACTGAACTCATCGCTAGCGAGTGACACTTCACCCAACACGAAGCCCGGTTTCGGTGAGGTGGTCCCTTCAATTGGCTTGGCGAAGGTCCACCGGTGTGCGTGTGACCACGTGGGTTCCTCGTCGAAGCCCAGAATTTTCTGGACACGCGCAATTGCGATGGGAATCACCTCACTGGGATCCACAAGGTGACCGGCAGAGAGAACCGGGCTCATATGAACAACGAGTGCCGGTGCTTGGTCTCCACGTCTGGCTCCGTCATTCGCGATCCAGGTAATTTGCGCATCTTGGTTGACAAAGATTCCGTCAAAATCATTCCAATGAGCGTGGTCAAATAACATCGATACCGAAATAACCGGTTCCCACATTGCTGAACTCAGAACACTCGCCTGCGGGAACACCCGAGCCGCTTGGGGTGTTGGCATGCAAAGTGCTAGTCGTTCAGATGTGGGCAATTCGGTAATTTCACCTTCTTCAATTACCAGATCTCGCGCCAAATATTCGACAACGCTGCGGATCCCACCCTCGGCCCGATAGCGCATGGGCCCTGTTTTGACACCGGCGATTCCTTCTGCGTCAGCAAAATGGAAAGTGTCCGTCCACGGTTGCACAACACCCGCAGTTTCCAATTTGGCGACAACCGATGCGAATTGCGATTCACTCACTGTGAAGTACGAAGCGCCCGTATCAAAAACTCGACCATCAAATGTTGTGCCCGAATCACGGACAGTGCGCGAAGCCATGCGGCCACCAATCCGGCGACCTTTATTAACAATTCGAAAAGGAACTCCCCGCTCACGCAATGCGATGGCGCAGGAAATCCCAGTGATTCCTGCGCCCGCAATAAGTACGTGTTTAGGCAAGTGTTGGATCACATTCCACGATGAACTCGGAGATTCGAACTTTCTCGTCGCTTTCATTGATTTCACCAGCGGCTCTGCCCAAGTTTTGGAGGCAGCGTAGGAACCCTTGATTTGGCTCATGGCTCCAGGGAACCGGACCAAAACCTTTCCAGCCATTTTTACGAAGCGCATCAAGCCCACGGTGATAGCCGACTCGGGCAAACGCATAAGACCCAATGACGTCACTGTTATCCCACGCCTGGTCACTCAGCATCGCCCAAGCAAGTGAACTCGTGGGGTATTGAGCGACAACTTCACGTGGATCACCCCCGGCCAAGAGAGCACTTTGTGCGGCATCGCCTTCAGGTAAGCGTGTAGGTCCTGGACCACCAAGTAAATTTTGTGAATCCATGGCTACTTCATCCTCGTTCCAGCAGAGCGCAAATCCTCGCAAGCAAGCTTTACGCGGTCGGCCATGCCGGCTTCTGCGGCTTTGCCATAAGCACGTGGGTCATACATTTTCTTGTTGCCGACCTCACCATCAATTTTGAGTACTCCGTTGTAATTGACGAACATGTGATTGGCAATTGGACGGGTAAATG
>CAJIYV010000104.1 GCA_905181745.1 uncultured Actinomycetes bacterium
AACAGAAAGCAGAACGCTTCTTCCCACCATCATCTGAGCAAGTTTCGCCTGATCGGCTTCAGCGGGAGTTGTCGTGCCAACCACTTTGCCGCTTCGCAAAACTTCGATTTTATCCGCTATCGCCAAAACTTCGCGAAGCTTATGGGTAATGAAGATTACTGCTACTCCGTTAGCAGCAAATCCCTTCATGGTTTTAAGGAGTTCGTCCGTTTCCTGAGGCGTCAATACAGCAGTGGGTTCGTCCATGATCAATATGTCTGCTTGGCGGTAAAGCGCCTTTAGGATCTCCACCCGCTGCTGAGCTCCCACAGGTAAGTCTCGGACAAGAGCCTTCGGATCCACAGCCATGCCATTCTTTTCAGCCAATGCCGTGACTTCTTTTATGGCCTTACGTTTTTCAATAAAAGAAAGTTTTCGGGGTTCGTTTCCCAAAATCACATTTTCAGCGACCGTAAAAACGGGCACCAGTTGAAAATGCTGGTGAACCATGCCTACCCCACGACGAATTGCCTCACGAGGACCGCTTAGCCGGACAGTCTCTCCCTTAATCCTGATCTCGCCTTCATCAGGTCGATAGAGCCCGTAAATCATTTTGACCAAGGTGCTCTTGCCCGCGCCGTTTTCGCCCAACAGTGCCACGATTTCACCCTTGTGAACCGAAAGCGAGACATCCTCGTTCGCCACTACACCAGGGAATCTCTTGGTCAGACCAGTAACTTCAAGAACCAGTTCATCATCCATGAGCCTACCTAATCTTTCTCATAGGGTTTGCCGACTGCTGCAGGCGGTCTGACGCGACCAGCCACTACGGCCAGGAGAACGATTGTCAGGACGAACGGCAACATGTTGATGAATTGCGGTGGAATGTCAACCACTTCATCGGCCTGTAATTGGCTTGCGACTCCTTGCGTCAGGCCGAAGAACAGTGCGGCAGCAAAAGCTCCGACTGGATTCCATGCCCCAAATATCATAATTGCGAGTGCTGTGAAACCTCGGCCCGCGGTGAAACCTCTTTCAAATGTGCCAGCAGCTTCAATAGATAAATAGGCACCCGCGACGCCGGCGAGTCCCCCTGCCAATGTTACGTTAATGAAGCGGGTACGTTGCACATTAATTCCCGAAGTGTCAGCCGAACTCGGATTTTCCCCCACGGCCCTGGTGCGCATGCCCCAAATGGTCAGAAACAACATTATCTGCAAGAAGATCACAATAATTATTGCAGCGTATGTAAACAGTCCGTTGTTGAACAGAACTGGGCCCACAAGTGGTAAGTCTTTAAGGTATGGGATCGCAACGACTGGCGTGCTGGCCGGCAGTGTTTTACCCTGGGCATAGAAAAAGGATGTCAAACCTGTCGCAATAATGTTAATGATAGTGCCCGAGATTATTTGATCCATCTTCCACGCAACCGCACCTGTTGCAAAAACGGCTCCCATGATTAGGCCAGTCCCAATTCCAAACAGGGTCCCTAGGATGAGGCTTCCCGTGAGTGCAGCCCCGAAAAATCCTGCGAAAGCACTCATGAGCAGCTGGCCTTCGATACCAATATTTATGACTCCGCTGCGCTCACACACCAGGCCAACCATCGCGGCGATGATGAGCGGGATCGCGACTCGCAGTGAGAATGACAGCACAGAAGTTGTGCGAAGTTCGTCCTGCGTGTAAGAAAACATTATGCCTACTAGAATGATTACAGTTAACGTCCACGCCCAACGTGCTCTCATGACTTGACTCCCGACTTGCTCTTGCGTTTCGCGTTGATCCGGAAAATGTAGCGAGAAACAATCGGTGCAGCTACAAAGAGCAATGTGAGTGCCAAGATCACGTCAACAACCTCCGGCTCAATTCCTGTCTCAAACTGCAGGGAATTTGCGCCCGTTCGCAAGATTCCCACAAGGATCGCCGCTGGAATAGTAGCGATTGGGTTCGCCCGCGCCAGCAGCGCAATGGTAATTCCATCAAAACCCAAACCTGCATTGAACCCAGGCTCAAATCGTCCCACAACACCCATGGTCTCGACAGCGCCTCCCATGCCTGCGAGGGCCCCGCTGACCGCCATCGCGAGGACGACTGTGCGTTTAACGCTAATACCGGCGTAGCGCGCCGCATTCGGATTCAAACCTACAGTGTTAAAGCGGAAACCTTCTGTGGTTCTAATTAAGAACCAACCAAAAAAAAGTGAAACAATCAAAGCAAGAACGAAACCACTGGGGATTGACCCGAAAGTCGCGAATACTGCGGAGTCACTCACCAGCGGGGTTCGCGATAGAGGCTGATCGGGCTCTTTAAATGGTCGACTGGCTAAATAGTCGACCAGCGCGATCGCAATGCTGTTGAGCATGATGGTGGTAATAACTTCAGAGACATTGCGGTAGGCGCGCAGTACGCCGGCAATTGATGCCCATGCCGCTCCACACAGCATGCCAAAACCGAGTGCGAAAGGAAGGTGAATGATTGCTGGTAGATCAAAGTTGTAGCCAGCCCACGCCGCACCAATTGCTGCAACGGTGAGCTGCCCTTGGGCGCCAATGTTGAACAGTCCGACTCGAAGACCCACTACAACGGCCAGGCCAGTAAAGATTAATGGCGTGGATTTCTGCATAACCCGCAAGTAGCCCTCACTATCGCCGAGGGCCGACTCGAATAGAACGCGGTAAGCGGTGAGCGGGTTAACGCCCTGAAAGTAGATCAGGATTCCACCCACGGCAAAAGCCAAGAAAACAGAAACTATTGGAATCGCAACGCTCTTAACTCGCCCATATTTTGGGCCCAATGTGGGGTTCGGATCGGTGAAGCCAAGATCAGTCTGAGCGGGGCCGTCGGATGACATCGAGCCGTATCCTTTCATAACTTCTACATGGGTTCAGGCTCTTTTACAAAATCAAGGTGCTGCAAGAAGGGGAACCTAATTGAGACATAAAATCTGCGCATAAATCGGGGTGGCATCTCGGTAAAGACGCCACCCCGATTTACATCGTTCGCTTACTACTTAACGACACCTGTGTCGAGACTGCCGTCAAGGAGAGCAGCAATAACTCCCTCGACCTCAGCCTTCACCTCAGCCGGAACTGCGTCTTCAGTGTCGTGGTAGGGCGCTAGGCCAGTAGCACCGACGAAGTTCCCACCCGGGAAGGTTCCGTCGAAGGACGCCAGCACTAGAGCAGAGGTACCCGCAACGAGCTTCTTCTCCGCTGAAGTCAGCAAACAAGACTGAGCCTGTGGGACCGTGAAGTACTGATCGATGTCAACACCGATGCAGAACACTGAAGTGCCCGATTCAGGTGACTTGGCGATCTCAATAAGTGCACCATTTCCAGTGCCACCACCAGCGCCAAAGACCACGTCTGCGCCCTGCGTTACCTGCTTCTTTGCTTCAGCAGCACCCCATTCAGGGTCAGTGAATGCGTTAGCTGGTTCGTGATACACAACCGTGACCTCTGCTTCAGGGTTTGCAGCGACAACGCCGTTGCGGTAGCCCTCACCAAAATACAACACAGGAGGAACCGTGTCGGTACCCAGGACTGCGCCTACCTTGTTCGTCTCGGTCATCAAACCGGCGAGGTATCCGGCGGCGTAGCCGGCTTTGTCTTCAGCGAAGATCAGACCGGTGAGGTTTGGCAATGTTTCACCCTGAAACTGATCAACACCAACAAAATTGATATTGGGATTTTCGGTTGCGGCTAGAGCACTCGCCTCTGCCATAAGGAATCCAACTGTGACAATTGTGTCGTACTCCCTGTCCACAAACTGCCCAATATTGGCCGCGTAATCCTTGGGATCCGTGGATTCAACGTACTTTAAAAACGCTCCAAGCTCACCGGCCGCGAGGGTAGCGCCTTCGAAAGCGGCTTGGTTGAATGACTTATCATCAACCTTGCCTAAGTCTGTGACTAGGCCGACGCAGTAGTTCTCAGGAGCAGCACAGTTGCT
>CAJIYV010000105.1 GCA_905181745.1 uncultured Actinomycetes bacterium
GAAAATTACAACCCAGATTCCCGCAAGCCTGATGTCGAGTTTGGATCTGAATTAGCGGCTGACCTTGGCCGCCGTGACTTCACGGTAAATGCAATGGCATTGATACTTCCCACATTGGAGTTTGTGGATCTATTTGAGGGCTTAAAAGATTTAGAAAAAAAGATCCTACGCACACCATTCACACCGGTACAGTCATTTTCTGATGATCCCCTACGAATGCTGCGGGCGGCACGTTTCGCCTCCCAGCTGCAGTTTTCGATTGCGACTGACGTAATTGATGCAATGCGCGAGATGGCACCGCGGCTTGACATCGTCTCGGCTGAGCGAATCCGTGAAGAGTTGATCAAGATCGTCATGTCTAATCACCCCCGAGTTGGTTTAACGGTCATGGTGGAAACAGGGTTGGCGGAATACGTACTACCGGAATTACCGCTCTTGCAATTGGAAGAAGATGAACACCACCACCACAAAGATGTGTATGAACACACACTTAAAGTTTTAGAGCAGGCAATTGATTTGGAAACTGGCCACGAACCGCAACTACCCGGTGACTTAATCCTGCGGATGGCGGCGCTGTTACACGACATAGGAAAACCTAAAACTCGCAAATTTGAGTCTGATGGCAGAGTTTCTTTTCACCATCATGAGGTGGTAGGTGCGCGCATGACAAAGAAGCGTATGAAATCCTTACGGTTTAGTAACGAACAAATTGACGAGGTCTCACAATTGGTTGAATTACATTTACGTTTTCACGGATACGGCACTGGTGAATGGAGTGACTCCGCTGTTCGCCGATACGTGCGTGATGCCGGGCCACTTCTGAGTCGACTCCACAAACTGACTCGAGCTGACTCAACCACCCGCAATAAACGCCGGGCTGAAGCGTTACAAAAAGCCTATGACGGCTTGGAGCAACGGATTGCTGACCTACAGGAACAAGAAGAACTCGACTCGATCAGACCTGATCTCAACGGAGCCCAAATTATGGAAATCCTAGGAATCGGACCCGGCCGTGAAGTGGGGGAAGCGTACAAGTTCCTTTTGGAACTTAGGCTTGATCAGGGGCCGCTGGCACCTCAACTGGCTCAGGAACAGCTCCTTCTGTGGTGGTCCGAGCGCGGATAAGGATCTCCAACCCGGTCCATATTCCCGCGATAAATAGCGTGAACCAAACCCCATTAAAGGTGCCAAGGAGGGTGCCACCGAGTAGCACGAGCAACCAAGTGCACACAACAACCCAGCGGATAATCGGGGCGTATGGCGAAAGTTTCACTCCCGTATCCCAACCAGTGTGATCGGCAATCCCAGTGAGGCCGCGCGTGAAAAGGCCGCGAACGTAATCTGCGGAGTTGGTTCGACCAGCCAGCCAACCGCCCACAATCACGATCACACTGAGGGCGAATAAGGCTTGTAATCCCGAAACAAGATAGTTCAGGAAGTTTTGGTAGACAACGACCACTGCGCCCTCAAAGACGCTACCTTCAAATTGATTAGTGACCACTCCTTCACCAAAAGTAATCATGGCGTACAGCACAAGGGATGAAGCAAAAACTGCGACTCCCGCGGCAACTGTTGCTCGTGCTCTCCGGCGAGCGAGCAAGATTGCGAGAATGAACATTGCTGCCACTATCACTAAGATCCAATTAAGAATTGGTGCCGAGAACGAATAGAAAATTCTGGCCTGATTTAAAGCTGGAGCAGTCATCAATACGAACTGCTTGTCCGTGGGTGGAATGGTGATATTGGCGGCGAAAGAAATTCCCTCATCGACTAATCTTTGTTGAGCAAGATCAATTATTGTGTCAAGATTTAAGACAACGTCGTCGCCCTGAATTTCGATCGGACCGCTTGGCTCATTTTTTAAGATCGCAACTAGACCTTTTTGGGCCGCCGTGTTGAGTTTTATCCACGCGTTGGTGAATAAATCGGAAGAAACAAAAGAGTCGACCGCTTGACCGATCAAACCATTAATCCCAGTCGCAAGGGGACCGGCAAGTCGATCTGTTAACGGGTTACTGGGCAGAATTCCACCGAGGAAGTCACCCACCAGTGACTCAGTATCGACCTGGTCCACGATTGCATCGGTGACAATACCGGCGAAAGCTTCTTGTACTTCAGGGCTGCTAGCAATTGGACCAACGGTTTCGATGTACCGTTCCGTGTCCAAAATTGTGGTGTGGGCCCAGTTCCCGGCAATTGCCACAGGGGTGAGAACCGTTGCAAGCACGAAAACTATGACCGAGAAAATAGTTCGTGGACGCACCCGATCCCGTGTCACTGGACTGCGCTGATACTGCTCTGTAGCTGTATTGGACATGGCAAAACTCTACATGACCCAGTAGTCAACTGGGTGGGCCTGTTTAGGGATAACCCCAATGTCTATTGTCATAAAGATGGTGCTAATGACAGTGGAGGCTTTCGAGTGGATTGTGCTAATGACAACGAGATTGTGCCGGTGAAGATTGTGAGGACCATCTTTATGACAATGGACACCCAACTCCGATTCAACGGTGGCGATCGGTGCACCAATACCAGTAACTAGCCAAAGCCAATCCGACACCAACGCCCAGATAAAGGAGCGGAGCAACACC